>JANXMB010000117.1 GCA_025354865.1 Acetobacteraceae bacterium
CGCTCTAGCAGGCTGCTGAAAAAGTCCGGCGGACCGGCAACGATTGGTCAAAAAGAATCGCAGACGCCGCTTGGGCGACCGAATGTTTCGTGAGGTCAGTGCGCTGCGACTCAATCTTTCGTGGTAGGGTGTCGAGAAGAGTTTTTCAGCAGCCTGCTAATCCGCCTCCGCCTCGCTCAGTTTGGCAGCCAAAGTCGGCAGGCGCGACGAGCTCCCCATCAGCCAAGTCTGCAAGCGCGACAAATACAGATAGACCACCGGCGTGGTATAGAGCGTGAGGATCTGGCTCAGGGCCAAACCACCCACCATCGCGTACCCCAAGGGCTGCCGCAGTTCCGACCCCGCACCTTTGCCAAGCATAAGCGGCAGTCCGGTCAGCAGCGCTGCCATGGTGGTCATCAGGATCGGCCGGAAGCGAAGCAAGCATGCCTCCCGGATTGCAGCGTGCGGGGTGGCGCCACCGATGCGTTCGGCGGAGATGGCAAAATCCACCATCATGATGCCGTTCTTCTTCACGATACCGATCAGCAGGATCACCCCGATCAAGGCGATGATCGTCAGGTCCAAACCGGCATAGCGCAGGATCAGAAACGCGCCGACGCCGGCCGAGGGAATGGTCGAAAGAATGGTGATCGGCAACACGAAGCTTTCGTAGAGAATGCCTAGAATGATGTACACCGTAATGAACGCGGCCGCGATCAGATACGGCATGGTCTTCAGCGAAGCCTGAAACGCCTGCGCGGTTCCCTGGAAGGACCCTTGCAGCGACAGGGGCGCACGCATTTCGGTCATCGCAGCCGCGATCGCGTTCACTGCATCGCCGAGCGCGGCACCCTGGGCGAGATTGAAGCTGATCGTGACGGCGGGGAACATGCTTTGATGGCTGATCGAGAGCGGTCGAACCGGAACAGTGGACCATTTCACGAACGAGCCCAGCGGCACGGCCTGACCGGTGTTCGATTTGACATAGAGTTTGTCGATCGTTTCCAGATCGCCGCTCTGGCCCGGCATGACCTCCAAGATCAACTTATGGGTGTTCACCTGGGTAAAATACTGCGTCACCTGGCGCTGGCCGAAAGCGTCGTAGAGCGTGTCGTCGATGACCTGCGGCTGGATGCCGAAACGGGCTGCGGCATCGCGATCGATGGTCAAAGTCGCCGTGGTGCCGCCGCTTTGCTGGTCGGTGGTGACATCGCGCAGCATCGGCAACGACCGCAGCTTATCCAATACCTTCGGCGACCAAGTCGATAATTCGTCCAGGTCGGCGTCCTGCAAGGTATACTGGAACTCGGTCTTGGACGGGCGACCGCCGACGCGAATGTCCTGCGCCGCCTGCATGAAAAACTGCCCACCCTCCACCTTGGCCAATTTGGCTCGGTTGCGGGCAATGAATTGCTGCGCGGTGCCGCCTTTTCGCTCCTCCCACGGCACAAGCGCGATGAACACGCGGCCGTTGTTGGTGGTCTGGCCGGTGATGCCGGTGCCGACGTTGGAGGCGAACCCGGCGGTATCGGGATCGGCGGCGATCACCGCTGTCAGTTTACGTTGCAGCTCGTACATATGTTGGTACGAAATATCCTGCGCGCCTTCGGTGATACCGACGATCACGCCGGTATCCTGCGGCGGGAAGAAACCCTTGGGCGAGACCACGAACAAATACCCGGACAGGAACACCGTCGCGAAGAACACCATCAAGGTGCAGAAGCGAAAGCGCAGCGCGATATCCAGCGTCCGGGCGTAGCCGTTCAGCAACGCGGTGAAGAACCCCTCGATCCAGCGATACAGGAAATTGTGTCCGCCATGATGGTGGCTGAGGAAGCGGGAACACATCATCGGCGTCAGCGTCAGCGACACCACCGCCGAGATCAGCACGGCGATGGTCACGGTCATGGCGAACTCGCGCATCAACCGCCCGACGATCCCGCTCATGAGCAGAAGGGGGATGAACACCGCGACCAGCGACAGGCTGATGGAGACGATCGTGAAACCGATCTCGCTGGCGCCTTTGATCGCGGCCTCCATCGGGCGCATGCCGTTTTCGATGTGCCGATAGATGTTTTCCAGCATGACGATCGCGTCGTCCACGACGAACCCGACGGCGATCGTCAGGGCCATCAGCGACAGATTGTCCAGGCTGTAATCCAGCGTGTACATGACCGCGAAGGTGCAGATCAGCGCGACCGGGACGGTGATGGACGGGATGATGGTGGCCCAGAAATTGCGCAGGAACAAGAAGATCACCATCACCACCAGCCCAATCGACAGGATCAACGTGAACTGCACGTCTTCCACCGATGCGCGGATGGTTTGGGTGCGATCGACGATGATGGTGGTCTCAATCGACGGCGGAATGGCGGCCTGCAAGCGCGGCAGTGTGGCCTTCACCCGCTCGACCGTTTCGATCACGTTGGCGCCGGGCTGCTTGAAGATCATCAGGATGATCCCCCGCTTGCCGTTCTGCAAACCGCCCAGGAAGCGGTTTTCAGGGGCGTCGATCGCGATACCGATATCGCGCACCCGGATCGGCGCACCCGCCTTCCAGCCGAGCACGACGTCGTTGTACTCGGCGGCTTTGGTTAGTTGATCGTTGTTATAGAGCGCATAGGCCCGCTGCTCCCCATCGATCGAGCCTTTCGGCGCGTTCACCGTCGCGCTAACCAGCACGAGGCGCACATCCTCCAACGTCAAACCCATCGCCGCGAGCTTCGCCGGATCGACCTGCACCCGCACGGCGCGTTTTTGCTCCCCGGCGATGAACACCTGCGACACACCGCTCAGCTGGGAAATCTGCTGCGCCAGCACGGTGTCGGCGTAATCGTTCACCTCGATCAAGGGGGCGGTCTCGGAATTGACCGCCAGAATCATGATCGGCGCTTCCGACGGATTGACCTTGAAGTAGCTGGGTGCCGAGGGGAGGTTGCGCGGCAACTGGCCGCTGGCGGAGTTAATGGCGGCCTGCACGTCGCCGGCCGCTGCGTCGATATTGCGATCCAGATCGAACTGGATGGTAATCTGGGTGGACCCTTGCACACTGATCGAGGTCATCTGCGCAATGCCGGGAATAGCGGCGAATTGTCGTTCCAACGGCTGCGCGACGGCGGATGCCATGGTTTCCGGGCTGGCCCCGGGATACTTGGTATTGACATTGATGGTGGGGAAATCGACGCGCGGCAGCGGCGCGACCGGCAGCAGCGGATAGGCCGCAAGCCCCACCAGCACCAGCGCGGCGATGAAAAGGGATGTGCCAACCGGGCGGCGGATGAAGGGGGTCGAGATGCTCATGGCGCTGTCCCTTGCTTCCGTTCAACCGCCGGCTTTGCCGGACCCGGCGGAAATCGCGATCTTCATGCCGTTGCGCAACCGCGAATGGCCGTCGGTGACGACCGTCAACCCCTCGTCCAAGCCCTTGGACACGACGGCCACGATCCCGTCGTCAGATGCGACTTCCACCGTGCGCGCCTGCACGGTCTGGTCGTCCTTCACGATATAGACGAACAATCGATCCTGCCCATGCTGCACCGCCGCCGAGGGCACGGTCAGGGCATTGCCCATCGTCCCGACCAACAGCCGCGTGTTGATGAACTGCCCCGGCCACAGCCGGAAGCCGGCATTCGGGAACACCGCCTTGATCTTGATCGTGCCGGTCGTCGCGTCGATCGTATTGTCGATCGTCAGCAGCTCCCCCTTGTCGAGTTCGGTGGCGTTGTCGCTGCCGAGCGCCACCACCGGGGGCTTGCCGGCCGCGAGGGCGCGCAGAATCGCCGGCAGATTGTCCTGCGGGACCGTGAACGTCGCCGAAATCGGCTGCAATTGCGCCACCGGCATGATCGGCGTCGCCTCCGCCGCTCGGACAAAGGTGCCGGGATCGACATTGCGCAGCCCAACCCGTCCATCGAACGGCGCGGCGATGGCACAGAAGCCGAGATTGACCTTCGCCGTGTCGATCAGCGCGTTATCCCCGGCGATCACTGCGGTGAGTTGTCCGACCAGAGCCTGGGTCGCTTCCACTTTCTGGCGGGACGCCACGTCGCGCCGGGCCAGGTCAGTATACCGCACGAGATCGGACTGCGCGCTGATCAGCAGCGCCTCGTCCTGCTGCTTTTTGGCCAGCGCCGCGTCGAGCGCAGCCTGATACGGCCTTGTATCGATCACCGCCAGCAGATCGCCTTTTTTGACCGCCTGCCCCTCGGTCACCGGGACTTGCATCAGCTTGCCATCGACCTGGGTGCGCAGCAGCACCGAATAATAGGCCTGAACCGTGCCGAGGCCCCGGATTAGCACCGGCACGTCGCGACGCGCGACTTTGGCGACGGAAACGGGGATGGTTGGCGCGGCCGGCGCGGCGGGCGCGTCTTCCGCCACCGATACCGACAGCGACACCGGCGCCGCGAGCAGCAGCGCAGCCAAACCCAGCGCCAAAGTCGGATTTCTCATGCGTGCCAGATCCATCGCTATCCTGCTCGTGCGCACCGGCCGGCCAGACGAAACCGGCACACCGAAATCGGTCCGCCGCTCCGTCGTCTCCCTGCAAATGCGCGCCTGTTTTAGCCGCCGTTCTTGTTCCTCAAGAGCCGCTATTTTCGCTTAAACAGAGAATGAGCGCCAGCACCAAAATCTGGACGTTTTGTAACGGCGTTCAGTCCATCGCGATCCCCAGCGCGCGGCGGAATCGGTCGGTCAGATGGGCACCGTCGCGCGGCGGCAAATGGCGCGGTTTTTCTTCCGCCGAAATGCGCAGCACGGCAAACATATTCTCCTGCCGAAGGCGGAGGCGCAACGATGCGACCTCGTCCATGTCGCGCGCGGTTACTACGGTACGCCAGCCGCAGGCGGTGGCAACGGCGGCGAGGTCGGCGCCAAGCCCGGTGTGGCTGAACTGCGAGCCGGTTTCGCCAAATCGGCCATTGTCCAACACCGCGATCGCGAGATTGTCCGCGCCGGCCGCCGCGACGGTTGCCAGGGCGCCCATGCCCATCAGTTGCTCGCCGTCGCCCGTCACCACCAGGACCCGCTTGCGCGGCTGCGCCAATGCGATGCCCAGGCCGATCATGGCCGCGCCGCCCATCGCGCCCCAGAGGTAGAAATTCAGCGGCCGATCGCCGGACGCGCTGGCATCGTAGGTCGCGGCACCCAGGCCGGTGACCACCAACAGGTCGCCGGGATCGCGCAGCAATTCGGCGACCACAACCCGGCGGTCGAGGGTTCCATCGTTCGATCTGGTCATTTCACCCACACCTTCGCGCCGATCAGTCGTTGGGAGAACAGCACCGCCACCGGGATCTGGGTGTCGAATGCCAGCGCGGCCGAAGCGGCCACCACCTCGGCGACCTCGTCCGGGCGTTCGGCGCGGCGCACATGTACGCCGGTTGCGGCCAGCACGTGCGGGGTCGCCGTGCCCATGGGCACTTGCCATGGATTGAACTCGCCCCACTCCCCGCGCATCGTCACCAGGGTCAGGAACGGCATGCGGCAGTTCACCGGCAGCGACAACATATTGATGCAATTGCCGACACCCGAGGACTGCATCAACAGCGCGCAACGCTGGCCGCCGAGCCAGGCACCGGCGGCAAGGGCGATGCCTTCTTCCTCGGTGGTGAGGACGACGGCTTTCATGTCGGGATCGGCGTGCGCAGCCTCGATCAGATGGGCGTGGCCAGCGTCCGGCACGTAGCCGATCTGGACGATGTTGGCGGCCTTGAGCGCGGCATAAACGCCTGCCTGCCAGGATGGATGTTCCATGAATTCTCCTTCTCCCGCGCTTTTTGCCTCGGCTTGCCCGTCAGGTCCAGACAGCGTGCGCGGCGATCGCGTATAACCCCGCCGCTGCGGCGTCGCCGTCGTGCTGTTCGGCCACGCCCCCGCATGCCTCGATCGCCCGCGCATACAACCGCGTCAACTCGGGCGCGCCGATGATATGCACCGTCGTGCCGGTCGCGCTGGCCAGTGCCGCGCGAATTTCATGACCGATCAGGATGCCGCTGAGATAGGCGGCGGCATCGGTTTCGGCCAAGGCGCCCACCAGGGTTTGCGCCCGCACCCCAAAAATATGATGCAGCAACCCGCCGGGATCGGCCGAGCGCGCCAAACCGGCGTCAAAAACCGGACCGTCGGAGGCACCCTCCCGCATCGTACGGCCGAGGATCGTGTGGCCTTTCAGCGCGGCATACACCTCCCCGGTCATGTGCGTCGCGAAGCCGACGATGCGGCCGTCCGCGACCGTCGCCCATTTCGAATGGGTGCCGGGCAGGCAGGCGATGCCTCCGTTCGCGAGCAAGGCGGGCACGCCGAAGATCTGGGTTTCCTCCCCGCGCATGACCTCGGCCACACCGGCGGCGTCGTAGGACAGCAGGCCGGGGACCAATTTCGCCTGCGCCCAGTCGAATGCGATGTCGGTCAGGGCGGCCGCGACATCGGCCGGGGCGGCGGGGGTCGGAAGATACGGCGCTTCCTTCCACCCCTGTCGGCTGCCGATCATGCCGGACAGCAGGACCCGATCCTCGCCAAGGGCCAGCCAGGGGCCGATCTCCTCCCGCAGCGTGTCGCCGAAACGGGCGTCGGGCACGTTCAGGATGCCGCGCGGGCTGGAACGACGGTCGCCGATCGTGCCGTCGTCGCCGATGCGGAAGGCGCGAAAGCCCGTCGTTCCCCAATCGATACCGATCATGGACTGGATTCCTCGGGTCGGAGCGGCGACATCGCGTAGGCCGTTTCGATCGTTTCGACCGCCGTGGCATTATCTGCGAGATCGGCGATCGGCGGGCGGCCGTCGCGCAGCCGAGCCAGCGTATCGCGCACGAATTCGGGGTAGAACCAGACGTTGGTCAGCTTCATTTCGCGGGTGGTCCGGACGCGGTCGTTGGTCACAATTTCCAGCATCCCGTCGCTATGGGCGGAGAAATAATGCCCCTCGGTCCGGATGCTGTAGTGCATATCGAAAACCGAGTTCGGGGCGGGATACAAATACCCGGTTTCGATCATGCACGCCGCACCGCCACCCCGCATCGTCATCGTCGCATGGTCTTCGACATTCAGCCGCTCGGCGTAATTCGACATCATCGCCCCGGTCACCGTCAGATCGGCGCCATTCAGCAGCACGCGGCACAGATCGACGAAATGGATGCCGAGGTTCAGCAACGGCCCGCCGCCCGACTGCGCCCGATCAATCGCCCAGGCCACGTTCTGCTGGTGGTAACGGTTCACCATGCCGCCAACGAATTTGAACATCAGATAGTGCAGCGCTTCCTTGTCGGCGATCTCGCGGATCGTGTCGATAATCGGACAATACCGGAACACCAGCGGCACAGCGGCGAAGACCTGAGCGGCAGCGGCGCGATCGGCGATATCCCGCGCCTCGGTGGCGTTCAGGGCGCAGGGTTTTTCCATGGCGAAGGGAATGCGGCTGTCGATGAGGAAGCGGGCTTCTTCTGCCATGTCGCAATGACGACCGAGGGCGAAGGCGAAATCGGGCCGCAGCCGGGCGCACATTTCCCGATAATCGACAAACACCGGGCAACCGGCGCGCGTGGCGTAAGACCCTGCTCGCGATACATCGGGATCGGATACGCCGACGATCTGGACGTCCTTCATCGCCAGTGCCGGGTCGAAATAGAACGGCGTGTGCCAGTGCGACACCCCGATCAGCACGATACGCATGGTCCTATCCTCATACCGGTCGAGCGGCATGATAGGCGCTGCGATACAGACGATACAAATCTCCGCCCCCGCGACATCGCGACGATACATAACGGCGCGTAAGGTGGCCCTACCAGCCAAAGCGGCCTGGGATTTCGGCCGATGCGATCGGGGCCCCATACCGGCGTATCGGTCCGCAACCGGCCAGGGTGTTCGCGTTTCCGGTGGTTACCCCGCCCCGTAAACCGCGCAATCGACACCCTGGCCGGCTCTTTTTCCGCAAGCGGTCGCCCTGGTCTTCCGCTCGGAACTTGCGCATGCTGCGGTCCCTCGTGTCCAAGGAGCCGCCATGATCGTCCTGTCGGAGAATTTCCGCGCGCTGTTCTACGCGCCGTTCTATGCCGCGCACGAAATCGGCGCCTTCGCGGCCGAGGGCGTGGACGTTGTGCACCGCGACACCGCCAACCCTGGGCAAGCGACTGCCGATCTGCTGGCCGGGCGCACCGACGTTATGTGGGGTGGGCCGCTGCGGGTGTTGCTGACCCACATGGCCGATCCATCGTCCGACCTTGTGTGCTTCTGCGATGTCGTCGCCCGCGATCCATTCTTCGTGATCGGGCGGGAGCCTCGGGCCGATTTCCGGCTTGCCGATCTCGCGCAGGTGCGATTCGGCAGCGTATCGGAAGTGCCGACGCCCTGGCTTTGCCTACAGGACGATCTGCGCCGCGCGGGCGTCGATCCGGCGGGGCTGAACCGCATCGGCGACGCGAGCATGGCGGACAACGCCGCCGCGTTGCGCGCGGGTCGCTTGGACGCGGTGCAATTGTTCCAACCCTATGCCGAGTCGTTGCTGGCCTCCGGGGAGGGGCATGTCTGGTACGCCGCCGCCGAACGCGGCCTGACCGCCTACACGACGCTGGTGACCCGGCGCGCGACGCTGGCCGCCCGGCGGGATGAGTTGGCGGCGATGGTGCGTGCCCAGTACCGCGCCTTGCAGTGGATCCGCGGCACCGCCGGGGTCGAGGTTGCGCGGGTGCTGCAAGCGTATTTCCCGGACGTTCCCCCTGCCCTGTTCGCCGCCGCGATCGATCGTTACCGCGCGCTGGAACTCTATGGCCCCGATCCCATTACCCGGCGGGAGGGTTTCGATCGGCTGGCCGCCGCGATGCTGTCGGGTGGCGCACTCAAGGCGCTGATTCCGTTCGAAGATTGCGTCGATAATAGCCTCGCCGAGGCAGCGGTGGCATAACTGCCGCCCCGCCCGCGTTCGACTGAGGATCCCGACCATGCAAGACGGTTTTTCTTTTCACGGCGACCGCATCGTCGTCGATATGGTGCGCAAATTCTCCCAGGAACGACTGGCGCCGCTGGCCGCCGCACGGGAAAAAGCCGGCCGGATCGAGCCGGAGATCGTGCGCGAGCTAGGCGACCTCGGCATCCTCGGCGCCACCACATCCGCCGATTGGGACGGTTCGGAGATCGACCCCGTCACCTATGCCATGGTTGTGGAAGAAATCGCTGCGGGCGATGGATCGGTGTCCACCCTGGTCTCGGTGCATAATTCGCCGACCTGCATCGTGATCGGCAATTACGGCACCGACGCGCAAAAGGACCAGTGGTTGCGACCGCTGGCCCGGGGCGAGCATGTCGGCTCCTTCGGTCTGACGGAACCGCAGGCGGGGTCGGATGCATCGGCGCTGCGTACCCGTGCGGTGCGGAAAGGCGATGTGTATGTGGTGAACGGGGCGAAACAGTTTATCTCCAATGCCGTGCATCCCGGCAGCCTGGTGTTCTTCGCCGTCACCGATCCATCGGCCGGAAAACGCGGCCTGTCCGCCTTCGTCATCGACAAAAACACCCCAGGCTTCTCCATCGCTCGGATCGAGGAAAAGCTGGGCCAAAAAGCCTCGGATACCTGCGCGCTGGCGTTCGACGACATGGAAGTACCGGTCTCGCAACGCATCGGTGCCGAGGGGGAGGGTTACAAGATCGCCCTGTCCACCCTCGAATCCGGTCGCATCGGCATCGCATCCCAGGCCGTCGGCATGGCGCGGGCCGCGCTGGACTATGCGATCGGCTACGCGCGGGAGCGGAAAGCGTTCGGCGGCGCGATCGTGGATTTGCAGGCGGTGGGATTCCGACTGGCGGATGCCAAGACCCGCCTGGAAGCCGCAAGGCAATTGACCCTGCACGCCGCGCGCCTGAAGGCCGAGGGCAAGCCGGCGTTAGAGGCCGCATGCATGGCCAAATTATTCGCCAGCGAGGCGGCGGAAGCGATTTGCACAGCCTCGATCCAAACCCTGGGCGGATATGGATTTCTGGCGGATTACCCGGTGGAACGTATTTACCGCGATGTCCGGGTTTGCCAGATCTACGAGGGAACGTCGGACGTGCAGAAGCTGATTTTGCAGCGGATGTTGTAAGGCACGGTCATTACGATATCGGCGTAACGACCGCCCCCCGAACGACCCCGTCAGTCCCGCGCGCGCTTCGGAAACTGCATGCAGATCAGGTCGGCGCCGCCCGGACCCGCCGTCAGCACGGCCGAGGCCTCGTCCGGACCCACGAACACCAGCGATTGCGGGGAGAGCAATTCGCCCCCGGCGACGCAGGCGCTACCGCCGCTCACCAGCCAATATTGACCGCCGCCGTTTGCCGGTGCGGGGCCGGACACCGCACCACCGGCCGGGACGGTATAACGCCAAGTGCCCAACCCGTCGGCGGTTTCCTCGATCACCATTTCGGCGGTCGATGTTTTCAGGGCTGCCAATTCGCCCACCGACAACGGCGGCAGCGGGCCACACGTCGCTTCCCGATGCGGCATTTTGGCCCGCCCTTCGCGCAGGGTCGCCCGGTGTTCCGGCATGTAAAGCGCGCCGAAATCCCAGGTGTTGCGCAGGGTGAACCAGGACACGCCGCGATCGTTGGCGACGATCGGGCCGTAGGCGGAGTATGCATCGGTATAGTGTACCGCGACGGTGCCAATCTCGTGCTTGCCCAGCGAACCGCCGCCTTGGATCACCACCTGATACTGGTCGGCGACGTGAAAATGCGGCTTCACCACGGCGCCGGCATCTTTTTCGACCAGGAACGCCATCGGGTAGATCTCGTTCAGCGGGGGCGGAGCCTCCCCCGCAGCGATGGTGTTGCGGTTCTTGCCGATGAACGGCGTGTTCCATCCATTGCCGGTACGCTTGCGACGGGTCGCGAGTTGGACGGCGGCATCTGCGGTGGCGAGCATGACATCCTGCCTTCGATTGTGACTTCCATAACACTGTAAGCCCAGTTCGGCCGCCTGTCATCCCCGTTGGCACAATCCTCGTTGGTACACTCCCTGGCGGCACACTTGCCGCCCGGCGCCTCGGCTGCCAGTTTCGCGCAACCAAGCAGCAGGAGACGCCCCATGGCCTACAGCCCCTTCGACCTCACCGGTAAAGTCGCCCTCATCACCGGCGGCAATTCCGGCATCGGGCTCGGCATGGCCAAAGCCATTGCCCAGGCGGGCGGCGATATCGCGATCTGGGGCACGAACGCAGCCAAAAACGCCGAGGCAGCCGCAGCCCTGACCCCCACCGGACGCCGCATCCTGACATTGGAATGCGACGTCGGGGACGAAAAAGCGGTCGAGCAGGCTTTCGCCAGGACGGTCGAAACCATGGGGCGGGTCGATGGCTGCTTTGCCAATGCCGGCGTGTCCGGGCGCAGCGGCGGCAAGCCGTTCTTCGACATGACGACCGACGAGTGGCACCGCGTCACCCGGGTCAACCTCGACGGTGCGTTCTACACATTCCGCACCGCCGCCAAATACATGGTGAGCACGCAGACCGAGGGCGTGCTGGTCGGCACCGCCTCCCTCGCCGCCATCGAAGCCGCCCCGCGCAGCGAACATTACGCCGCGACCAAGGGCGGCATGATCTCGATGGTGAAATCCATGTCGGTGGAATTCGCGCGATACGGAATCCGAGCACACTCGATTCTGCCGGGATGGATCGAAACGAATATGACGGCGAATGCGGTATCGACGGTGGGATTCCAGACCAAGGTCCTGCCGCGTGTGCCGATGCGCCGCTGGGGCACGGGCGACGATTTCGGCGGCATCGCGGTCTACCTCATGAGCAGCGCATCCCGCTACCACACCGGGGATACCTTCGTGATCGACGGCGGTTACTCGCTGTTCTGAGGCAATCCCGGCGCGCCCGCACGCACCGGTTTTCGGCGGTCACAGCACATGACGCTCCGCCAGGCTCGCAAGCCGGAACGTTGCCGCTGCGAGCCGACGCAGCATCGTCGGCACCGCCGGTTGCGCCGGCAACGGACCGTTGTGCAGAAAGCCCAGCCATTGCGGCCACTCCTGCGGTGCGATCAGCAGGATGCGGCGCTGCCGGTCGTCGCCGATCGACATCGGTGCCATAACATTATCCAAAGCTTGGAACTGAAGCCGCAGCAGGGCGGCGGCGGACGTATGTTGCGACAGGTTCATAACTGGCCTCCATCTACCGAAACTCCTACCAATCCCTACGACCCTGGATAGTGAGATGGATCACCCCCGCGGGACATTTTTTCGCGAGCCCAACACGCTGCACGCGATCGCCGCGATGTGCCTGTATGTGGCCCTGATTGTCTGCGTCAACGCCATGGGCAAGGTATTGACGGGCTATATGCACCCGCTGCAGGTGGTGTTTTTCCGCCATGCCGGCGCGGGCGCCTTCCTGTTCGTCGTATTCGTTGGTCGTTACGGGCTCGGCGTGCTCCGATCCAACCGCCCGGGCACCCAGATTATACGAGGCCTGTTCGCGATCGTATCGTCGATGCTGTATTTCACCGGTCTGGCAACCGCGTCGCTGGCAACCGCCGCCGCCATCAGCTTCACCGCCCCGCTGATCCTGACCGCGCTATCCGGCCCGGCCCTGGGGGAGAAAGTCGGCCGCCATCGCTGGGGCGCAGTGCTGGTCGGGTTCGCCGGCGCCCTGATTATCGTCCGCCCCGGTGGCCAGGGCGCATCCTCCCTCGCAGCACTCATGCTGCTCGGCAGCGCCACCTGCACCGGGCTTTATCAAATGTTCACCCGCAAAATCGCCGGCCACGACCGAGCGGAGACGACCGCTATCTGCTCGGCGATCGTGAGCGGGGGGGTGGTGTCGATCGCCTTGCCCTTCGTCTGGTCCGATCCAGGGCCGTGGTGGGTCTGGGCGGTCTCCATCGCCATCGGCATCGTGGGCGGCACAGGCCACTTCCTGCTGGCGATGGCGTTCGAGCGCGGGCCGGCATCGCTGCTGTCGCCGTTCAACTATTTGCAACTCCTGGGCGCCGCCGTGACCGGTTACACGCTTTATGGCGACCTACCGGATGGCGTGACCTGGTTGGGCGCCGGGGTCATCGTGGCCGCAGGGCTTTATATCGCCCAGCGGGAAAACCGTATTCGGCGTACAGTATAGGCAAACGCACATTTTTTCGGCTAAATACGCTGAATGCCCCGGCGCAGTTCTGCCGATTTAACTGGCACACCGCTTGCAAAGACCCTGCTGCACCCCCGGCAACGGCGGCGGGGTCACGCAGAGCAGTCGATCAAACTCGCGCGCCAAGGACGGTGCGCCGACCCGACCATGGTGCCGTTATGCTCCCCACTACGCGTGAACGTCTTGTCGTCGTCGGCAACGGTATGGCCGGGATGCGCACAGTCGAGGAACTGCTGAAACTCGATCCCGCCCGCTACGATATTACAGTCTTCGGGGCCGAACCCCATCCCAACTACGACCGCATCATGCTGTCCTCGGTGCTCGCCGGCGAGAAGCAAGTCGATGACATCGTCATCAACACCCGTGCTTGGTACGACGACAACGACATTGCGCTGCATACCGGCGATCCGGCAATCGAGATCGATCCGAAAGCCCGCACCGTCACCAGCCAGTCCGGGCTTGTCGTGCCCTACGACCGGCTGCTGCTGGCGACCGGTTCGCGGCCGATCGTGCCGCCAATCCCCGGCCTGAACCTGCCCGGCGTCTGCGCCTTCCGCGACATCGCCGACGTCGATACCATGATCGATGCCGCCGGCACCTACCGCAAAGCCGTCGTCATCGGCGGCGGGCTGCTGGGCCTGGAAGCGGCCTGGGGCCTGAAACGGCGGGGCATGGATGTTGCCGTCGTGCATCTGATGCCCACGCTGATGGAACGCCAACTCGACGAGGCCGCCGGCAAATTGTTGCAACGCGACCTGACCGAACGCGGCATCGCCTTCTTCACGGATGGGCAGACGGAGCAGGTAACGGGCACCGAACGAGTGACCGGGATCGAGCTGGCGGACGGGCGCTCGGCGCCGGCAGACCTCGTGGTGGTCGCGATCGGCATCCGTCCCGACGTCGCTTTGGCCAAAACGGCGGGGCTGGAGGTCAATCGCGGCATCGTCGTTGGCGATAACATGGCAACATCCGACCCCGACATTTTCGCGGTCGGCGAGTGCGCCGAACATCGCGGCGCCGTGGTCGGCCTGGTTGCGCCGATCTGGGATATGGCGCGCGTCTGCGCCCATCATCTGGCCGGCGGGGATGCGCTGGTCTACGCCGCGCAAGCCACCGCCACCCGGCTGAAAATCACCGGCATCGACGTCTACTCCGCCGGGCAACTCAAAGCCGGCGAGGACGAGGACGAGGTCATTCTGCGCGACGCACGGCGCGGGGCCTATCGCAAGCTGGTGATGCGCGACGGCAAGGTGGTCGGCACCGTGCTGTACGGCGATGTGGCCGACGGCGCCTGGTATTTCGACCTGATCCGCCGCAAGACCGATGTGTCCGATATCGCCGATCGGATGATTCTGGGCCAATCCGCAACCGTGGCCGGCGGTGTCGCCGCCGCGCCCGATGTCGCGTCGATGCCCGACGACATGCAGATTTGCGGCTGCAACGGCGTCTGCAAAGGCACCATCGTCGAAACGATTCGGGCGAAGGGATTGGACAATTACGACGCGGTGAAGGCGCATACCAAGGCCTCGGCGTCGTGCGGGTCCTGTGCCCCGCTGGTGCGCCAGTTGCTCGCGGCGACGCTAGGGATCGAGGATACCGGCCCCGCCATCCCAACCGTCTGCAAATGCACCGTCCACACGCATGAGGACGTGCGCGGGCAAATCCTCGCACAGAAGCTGAAGACCCAGGATGCCGTGCGCAAGGCGATGGCCTGGAAAACCCAAGACGGTTGCGCATCCTGCCGCCCGGCGCTGAATTATTATCTGCTGTGCGCCTGGCCGGGCGAATACCAGGACGACAGCCGGTCCCGCTTCATCAACGAACGGGCGCACGCCAATATCCAGAAAGACGGCACATATTCCGTTATTCCCCGGATGTGGGGCGGCACCGCAACCCCGGCCGAGGTCGCCGCCATCGCGAAGGTGGCGCAGAAATACGACATCAAGGAAATCAAAATCACCGGCGGCCAGCGGCTGGCGATTTACGGCGTCAAAAAGCCCGACCTACCGGCTGTCTGGGGCGAATTGACCGCCGCCGGGCTGGTCTCCGGCCACGCCTATGCCAAGGGCCTGCGCACCGTGAAAACCTGCGTCGGATTGGAATGGTGCCGCTTCGGCACACAGGATTCCACATCGTTGGGCAAACAACTCGAACGCCTGACCTGGGGCAATTGGACGCCGCATAAATTCAAAATGGGTGTCTCCGGCTGCCCGCGCAATTGCGCCGAGTCATCGATTAAGGATTTCGGCGTGATCTGCGTCGAATCCGGCTTCGACCTGCTGGTCGGCGGCAACGGCGGCATCGAACTGCGCGGCACGGACAAGCTCGGCCATGTCGCCAGCGAAGCCGAAGTCCTGGAATATTGCGCCGCCTTCATGCAGCTCTATCGGGAGGAAGCCCGCTACCTCGATCGCACGGCGCCGTGGATCGAACGTGTGGGGATTGCCTATGTGCGGGCGCGCATCGTCGAGGACAGCGACGGGCGGCGTGCATTGGCAGCCAAATTCGCCCATGCGCAAAGCTTCCTGCAAGACGATCCCTGGGCGGAACGAGCCAATCGACAGGTCGATGCAACGGAATTCCAACCTCTGCCGGCGTTGGTTTGAGGCGATCGCAATGACCTGGACCCGCATCTGCCAACTCAACGACATTCCCTCCCTCGGTGCTCGGACTCTCCCCGCGCCGAAAGGCGAAATTGCGATATTCCGTTGCGCCGACGACAGCGTTTTCGCCGTCTTGAATCGCTGCCCGCACAAACAGGGGCCGTTGTCGGAAGGCATCGTACACGGCCATCGGGTCGCCTGCCCGCTGCATAGTTGGGTTATCGATCTGACCAGTGGGGAAGCGGTGGCCCCCGATATCGGCTGCACCCCCAAAATCCCCACCAAGGTCGAAAACGGCGAAGTATTCCTCGCAGTTTCCTGAAACCGTAACGCATAAATCGGGAGTTTCCATGTCTTATCTTGCGCCATCCGAATTCGTTGTGAAAATGGTCGACGCCGGCGAAGCGAAAATATTTATGTCCACCCGCGATACGGTCATCCGAGCGTATATGGCCGGCGCAATTTTGGCTTTGGCGGCGGCGTTTGCGGTGACGATCAATGTGCAAACCGGAGTCGCTATCGTCGGCGCCACGTTGTTTCCGATCGGCTTTTGCATGCTCTATCTGCTCGGTTTCGATCTGCTGACCGGGGTCTTCGTTCTGTGCCCATTGGCATTGATCGATAAACGCCCGGGCGTCACGATCGGCGGCGTCCTACGCAATTGGGGCTTGGTGTTCTGTGGCAATTTCGCCGGGGCATTCACAGTCGCGCTGATGATGTCGATCATCTTCACATTCGGTTTCACCACCGAACCGGACAAAGTCGGCCAGATCATCGGCAATATCGGTACCGGACGCACCGTCGGCTATGCCTCCCACGGCGCGGCGGGTATGTTGACGTTGTTCATCCGGGGCATGCTCTGCAACTGGATGGTTTCGACCGGGGTGGTCGGAGCGATGATTTCGACCCAGGTCAGCGGCAAGGTTCTGGCAATGTGGATGCCGATCATGCTGTTCTTCTTCATGACCTTCGAACATTCCGTCGTCAACATGTTCCTGTTCCCGGCCGGTCTGATGCTGGGGGGCAAATTCACCATCATGGATTACCTCATCTGGAACGAAATCCCGACGGTTCTCGGCAACCTTGTCGGAGGGCTGGCATTCACCGGCTTGACCCTCTACGCTACCCATGTGCGGACCGCACCGAAGCGCAATTTCGGTTGATCCCGCCAAGGGCTGTGCCAAACAAGAGATCTGTATGACGCGCACGCTGAAAGTCTCGATCAGCCAGTATTCCGACCAAGGTCGTAAACCGGTCAATCAGGACTTTCACGGTGCGATGATTCCCGAAGGCTCGGCTTTAGGCCTGAAAGGAATCGCGATCGCCCTCGCCGACGGCATCAGCAGCAGCGCCGTCGGCCGCAGCGCCAGCGAAGCCGCCATCGCCAGCTTTCTGTCGGATTACTACTGCACCCCCGAATCCTGGTCGCCGAAAACCGCCGCCCAACGGGTCATCGATGCCACGAATTCCTGGCTGCACGCGCAAGGTCGGCGCGGCCAATATGCTCACGATAAAGATAAAGGCTACGTCTGCACCTTCGACGCGATCGTGTTCAAATCGCGGGCGGCGCACATCTTCCATATCGGGGATGCCCGGGTCTACCGCGTATCGGGCAACGCGCTCGAACAATTGACCGACGACCACCGCGTCGTGGTTTCGTCGGAGGAATCCTATCTCGGCCGCGCCCTGGGGGTGAATCCCCAAGTCGAAATCGATTACCGCACCGTGCCCCTGGAAATCGGCGACATTTTCGTTGCCACCACCGACGGCGTCTACGAACACGTCGCTGCTCGGTTTATATCCGATACGATTTTGGCCAATTTCGACACCGCTGCCAAAACGATCGTCGAAGCCGCCTACAACAACGGCAGCGGGGACAATCTGACGGTGCAGATCATGCGCATCGACGCCCTGCCCGACGGCGACCTGCAGGAGGTTCTGGGCCAGGCCGCAGCACTTCCCATCCCCCCATTGCTCGAACCGCGTTCGGTGTTCGACGGCTACGACATCCTGCGCGAACTCCATGCCAGCAGTCGCAGCCATGTTTATTTGGCGCGGGACCGCGACACCGGCATCGCCGTGGCACTGAAAATACCCTCTATCGACCTGCGGGAGGACGCCGACTACCTGCGCCGCTTTCTGCTGGAAGATTGGATCGCCCGCCGATTGAACAGCGCCCATGTGCTGAAAGCCGTCGTGCCGCCGCGCGATAAAAAATTCGTCTATACCGTAACGGAATTCGTGGAGGGACAAACCCTCGCGCAATGGATGGCCGACAATCCGAATCCCGACCTCGAAACGGTGCGCGGCATTGTCGAGCAAATTGCCGCCGGGTTGCGGGCGTTTCATCGGTTGGAGATGGTGCACCAGGATTTGCGGCCGGAGAATGTCATGATCGACAAGGCCGGGACGGCGAAAATTATCGACTTCGGATCGACCAAGATCGCCGGCGTGGCCGAAAACGACGGCGTTCTGGGAACCGTGCAATATACCGCGCCGGAATATCTGCTGGCTGAGCCAGCCTCGCCGCGCGCCGATCTCTATTCCCTCGGCGCCATCGCCTACCGCATGCTCGCCGGCAAACTGCCCTACGGCGCTCGGATGGCACAGGCCCGCACCGGCGCCCAGCAGCGCAAAATCCCCTATACGTCCGCAACCGGAACGAACCGAGCGGTGCCGAATTGGGTGGATGCCGCGCTGCGCAAGGCGTTGCATCCGGACCCCGGCAAACGCTACGGCGAATTATCGGAATTCGTGTTCGATCTGCGCAACCCCAATCCGGCGTTCGCGCAGGCCGGACCGCCCCCGCTGATCGAGCGCAATCCGCTGGTATTCTGGCAGACGCTGACGGCGGTTCTGGCGTGCATCGTTCTGGGATTGCTGCTCTATCCCGTTCGGTAGTCACCGTGGCCCATATTCCCCGTGCGGCAGCCGCCGCAACCCATTTTTGCTGTCGCAGCCGCAAGCGTTGTGCACCATGATGGCGCCATGACCGACAATGCTTTGCCGCGCGCCGTCACCGACACCCACGATTTCGCCCCCTATGTGCGCATCCTCGGCCGTGGCCCGGGCAAATCGCGCTCCCTCACCCGCGACGAGGCCCGCGACGCTTTGGGCATGGTGCTACGCGGGGAGGTCACGCGCGAACAGGTCGGCGCGCTGTTGATGCTGCTGCGCTACCGGGGGGAGGCGATCGACGAAATGGCCGGGCTGGTGGAAGCGGCCCGAGCGCATGCCGGTTTGCCCTGGACGCTTGCCTGCCCGATCGACCTGGATTGGCCCAGCTATGCCGATGGACGGACACGCGGGTTGCCGTGGTATTTGCTGTCGGCACGCCTGCTGGCGCAGGCCGGCTTGCGGGTGGTCATGCATGGCCCGCTGCACGGCCCCGGGCGGCAGGCTTTGGTCGAGTCGCTGCACGCGCTCAGCATCGCCCCTGGGATCGAGTCGCTGGAAACCGGCAACTTCGCGTTCGTCCCGCTGGAGAGCTTGAGCCCGGCGCTGGCGGGGTTGTTGGCCTTGCGCGGCACGCTGGGTCTGCGATCCCCGCTGAACACCGTCTGCCGCCTGCTGGATCCCGTCGCCGCACGGGGCGGTGTCGATGGCGTCTTCCACCCCAATTACATCGCGGTCCACGTCGGCACCGCCCGGCTGCTGGGCCGCAGCGTATCGGTGCTGAAAGGCGGCGGGGGGGAAGCGGAATGGAGCGGCGCCAAGCCCCTGGTTGTGACCACGCCTGCGGGCGAGCAGGACTGGCCGGCGCTGGCGGCCTCGGCAAAGCCCGACAGCGTGACGGCGGCGGACCTGCTGGCGGTGTGGCAGGGCCGCAAAACCGACCCGGGGGCAGCGGTGGCCGTCGTTGCGACGGCGGCCGTGGCATTGCGGGCAACGGGCTGGGCAGACAATTCGGCCGCTTGCCTGAAACAGGCGCAAACGCTTTGGGCAACGCGATAGGCCGCGATCCGGTCGCTTTCGCCGCCGGATCGCGTTGTCGTCTACCGTCGAAGCCTCGGGTTAGCCGGCGTTACCCGACAGATACTCGATCGCCGCCTGCACGCCGCCGGATTTGTGCGGAATGCCTGCAAGTCGCAGGCCCATCTCGACACCGCTAAGGGTTCCCATCAACTGCAACGGGCTGAGGTCGCCCATGTGGCCGATGCGGAACACCTTGCCTTCGATCGGACCGAGGCCGTTGCCCAGGCTCATGTTGTATTTCGCCAGGATCGTGTTGCGAAGGTTGTCGGCGTTATGACCATCGGGCACGCGAATGGCGGTCACACCGGGGTTGTAGGCGGTGGGATCGGCGCATTGCAGTTCCAGGCCCCAAGCGCGGACGGTGCGGCGGGTCGCTTCGGCATAGCGTTCGTGCCGCGCGTAGACGTTGGTCAGGCCTTCTTCCAGCAGCATATCCAGCGCCGCTTCCAATCCATAAAGCAGGTTGATCGACGGGGTGTAGGGGAAGAACCCGGTCTTGTTGGACACCACCAGCGGCGCCCAATCCCAATAGCTGCGGGCGGTCGCCGTTGCGGCCTTCGCCAGCGCTTTCTCGGACACCGCCACGAAGGACAGGCCCGGCGGGGTCATCAACCCCTTTTGCGAACCGGCGATCGTGACATCGACCTTCCACTCGTCGTGCCGGTAATCGGCGCAGGCCAGCGACGAAATCGCATCCACCATCAACATTGCCGGATGCCCGGCCTTATCCATCGCGGCGCGCACAGCCGGCACGCTGCTCATGCAGCTGGTGGAGGTTTCGGAATGCACGACGCACACCGCTTTGATCCGGTGTTCCCGATCGTCAGCCAGAAGCGCAGCGATTGCGGCGGGATCGGCGCCTCGGCGCCAATCGGTGTCGAGCGCGATGACATCCATGCCCAGCTTCGTCGCCATCTGTTCCCACAGATGGGCGAACTGGCCGGTGCGCGTGATCAGCACCCGATCGCCGGGGGACAGCGTGTTCACCAGCGACGATTCCCAGGCCCCGGTGCCGGAAGACGGGAAAATCCCGACGATGCCGACGGTCTGGAAGACCTGGCGCAGTTTGCCGATGACCCGCAAGCCCAAGGCGCCGAACTCCGGACCTCGGTGATTGATGGCATTTCCATTCATGGCGCGCAGAACCCGTTCGGGCAGATTGGTCGGCCCAGGGGTTTGCAAAAAATGGCGGCCAGAAACGTACTCGGACATGATGCTCGCTTTCCAGTGAGGCGCGCGTAGAAGCATGGCCTGGGGGTCCTTGGCAATGGTGGCCATCGGACGACGGTGGATTGCTGGGTTGCGCTGAGGGCAGGAGGCCCCGATTTATCGCTCCACCAGCACCGCATCCACCGCCACGGCACCCTGCCCCAGCGCCGCATGATCGGCGGATCGACGTCGATCTCGGCATATTTATCCGCATGTTCGGCGATCGACCGCGACAGCTCGGCCAGCGCTTTCGCCGCCGCGCACGCTGTTGCCGATGGGTCACACCGGCAGCCTCCCCATGACGTCTACCCGCCAGCAGCAAGCAGGAACAGCGCCAGTGCGAGACGTTGCATGACCGGCTTCTACAACGCGTTCAACGCATCCACCACGGCGCGATCCAACACGATCCCCTCGATCCGGCGCCGTTCGCGCTCCCGAAAGGCGCGTTCGGAGGGTATGCGGATTTCGTCCACCCCCGGTTGTCTGGGGGTCGCCTTCACCCGTTCCACCAACTCGGTCATTTGCTGTTCGAATTGGTCCGGACCCAACATGACGGCGGGATCCATGGCGATGAAAAAGAAGCCGTAATCGGCGACATTGCCGCTGGTCAGCGCGGCGCCAGCCAGCAGGCCCAGCGCCTGGATGGCGAACGACAGGCCGAAGCCTTTGTGCCCACCGAAGGCCGACACCCCGCCCTCCGCCGCTTTGGCGGCATCGGTCGTCGGCTTGCCGTCCTTGTCGAAACCGGTGCCCTCCGGCAACGGCTGGCCGAGGCGCGCCATCAACAACACCTCCCCCCACATGACCGAGGCGGTGCCGATATCGTAGATCACCGGCCCCTTGGCCGAGGGGAAACCGACACAGAACGGGTTGGTGCCCAAGGCCGGCGCGGCCCCACCGGGCGGCAGCACATGCGGTTTGGCGCTGGACGAATGGATCGCCACCAGCCCTTGCTTGACGATGTGTTCGACGAAGTAGGCGTTCCGGCCGCTGTAGAAACTGTTGTAGACGCCAACCATCGCGATGCCGCTGGCCTTCGCCTTGGCGGCAGCGATCTCCGCCCCGCGAAAGGCCGCGATATAGCCCACCCGATTGCCGCCATCGACCAGGGCCGAGGACGGGGTTTCCCGCACGATGCGGACGGGATCGCGCGATTGATAGGTCCGTTGGTCGGCCGCAATGGTCAGGATGCGCGGCAAACTGGCGAAACGGTAGCCGCAGAGCGCGTTATCGACCAGTTGATCGACGACGATCGTCGCTTCCTCCACGCTGTAGCCGATGCGTTGCAGCGCGCCCTCGCCGATGGCCCGTGCCTCGGCCACGGTGACCCGGATTGTGTCGGGGCTGTCCCGATCCAGCAAATCCTGCGCCATGCTCAACGCCTTTCGACCGAAGCGTCGAGTCTCGCGGGTTCGGGCAACAAGGCGGTTTCGGCGATAGCGGGCATGGCGGTTCCCTCGGCGTTTGCTTGGAACGATTGTGCCAATAGCTCGTTCGTTCGGCAAATACCTCGGGTGGTCGCCCGTACCGCCCTAGACGCACCCGGTTACAGGAACTGCGGGGTCTGCTCCGTTCCGATGATGTGCCGCCCGACCATTTCCAAATGCGCCGGCATCGCCTGGAGATGCTGGCTCACGCTCAGCGCGTCGCGCAGGCGTCGTTCGAACGGCGCGTCGTTCAGGATTGCCGTCGTGCCCGCCCCGCGATAGCAGGCCACGGATACATCCGTCGCCTCGTTCATCGCGAACGTCGTCGCAAGGCGCAGGCGCATGCGGTGATCCAGCGTCAGATCCCCCGCCACCGCCGCATCGTACGCCGCCACGATCGCTTCATGCAAAAACGCGCGGGCGCCCGACAACTTCGCCTCCATCATGCCGATATCTTTCTGCACCGCATTGTTGCGGGCCATCGGCGTGACCGAGGCCCGGCCCTGCTTGCCGCGCGCCAGTTCGGTGTAAGTTTCCAGCATCCGGCGCCCGACGCCGAGGGACACGCCGCAGAAACCGGTCGCATACATCAGATGGCTGCTGATCGTTGCCAAGGGGCCGGTCAGGCGGCGTTCCTCGATGGCATCGCGGGCCGGCGCGTGCGCATCGGGGATAAACAGATCCTCGACCGCATAGGTATCGCTGCCGGTGCCGCGCAGGCCCAGCACCTGCCAGTCGTCGGTAATCCGAGCCTTGGAGCGGAGAAAGAGGAAGCTACGATCGTCGGGGCGACCGTGGCGGATGTGCGGCGTGCCGTCGGGGTTCTGCACGGCGCTATGGGCGCCGATCCAGGTCGTGTGGCGGCCGCCGCTCAGGTAGCTCCATTGCCCGGTCAACCGGTAGCCGCCCTCGACGCGGATGGCGGTGCTACGATTGTGCTTCGCGCCCCATGCCAGACCGGTGCGCGGGCCGTCGAAAATCGCCGCCGCCGCGTCGTGCGACATGCCGGCGGCCGAGGAAGCCGCAGACACGTTGGATTGGTTGACGAACCAACCCACGCTGGCATCGGCCCAACCCACCGCCTCGGTCGTTTTGCAGAAATCCAGCAGGTGGATTTCCTGCCCGCCCAGGCTGCGCGGCAACAATAGGCGGAGCATGTCGTACTCGACCAGCGCGTCCACGACTGCGGGCGTCACCTCCCGCCGGCGATCCATTTCCGGACCTTCGGCGTCCAACAGCGGCTGCAAGGCCCGTGCCCGTACCGGTGCGGGGGGGAGGATCGAAGACTGGACCATTGTGTCCATGACGTATTCCTTAGAGCGCGATGACCGAAGATGGAATCACCGGAAGTCTGAATCGTGCGAACAAACAATAGGTTAGATCGCGATACGTGAGCGAGAGCGAACGCATCGCGATCTAATGTTCCAATGGGCGTTTCATACACCGTCACCAGAGCGGATCGTCAATCGGCAGCATTGATCCGGATCAAACGAGCGGCATGGCCTGTTGCAATCGGCCACCGATCCGCACCGGCTCGATCCGTTGGGCCAGTCCGGTGGTGTCGTCGGTTTCGACAAACACGCCGCATACGGTCGTCGGCCCCTCGGCCGGGCCCAGCTTCTCGCCCTTCATCTTGCGCCAGAAGCGCAGGGTGCCGCCGTCTTTCTGCATGCCGATGACGCTATCGTAGTCGCCGCACATCCCCGCATCCGACTGAAACGCCGTGCCGCCGGGCAGAATCTGTGCATCGCCCGAGGGGCAGTGCGTATGGGTGCCGACCACCAGCGACGCCTGGCCGTCGAAGGAATGGGCGAACGCCATTTTCTCGCTAGTTGCCTCCGCATGGATGTCCAGAATTACCGCGTTCACCGTCGCCCCCATGCGATGGCGTGCCAAAATTTCGCGGGTGCCGAAAAAGGGCGAGTCGAGTTGCGGGTCCATATAAAGCTGGCCCAGCGCCTGCGCGACCAGCGCTTTGCGCCCGCCCGGCACATCGACGACAACCGCCCCCGCACCCGGCGTGCCCGGCGGAAAATTCAACGGTCGGATCAGCCGCGGATGATCGGCGATGTACGACACGATCTCCTTCCGATCCCAGGCATGGTTGCCCAGGGTTATGACGTCGGTGCCGGCCTTGAACAGCGCTTCGGCCATATCGGGTCCCAGCCCGAAACCGTGCGAGGCGTTTTCCGCGTTGACGATCGTCAGATCGAGCCCGAGGCTTTGGCGCAACCCGGGCAGCAGCGCCGCGACCGTCTCACGCCCTGTCCGACCCACCACATCGCCGAGAAACAATATTCGCATTCACGCCCCGCACCGCATAACGCCGTGCTCTGTCGCGACGGCGTCGAGGCGAATGTCGTAGGGGCCAACCGGCACTTCGTCCACCATTTGCGACGCGAAGGCACACCCCAGCGCGAATCGGCGGGACATGCCGGATAGCGTGCGATCGTAGAAACCGGCGCCATAGCCGAGCCGCCCGCCGGCGCGATCGAAGGCCAGCAGCGGCACCAGCAGGAAATCCGGCACACGTTCCGGCCCCACCGGCCGCATTGTTCCAAACCGCTCGGGGATCAACACATCGCCCGGCGACCAGAGGCCGAAGGTCAGCGGGTTGCCACGCCGGGGGGTGATCGGCAGTACCACCTCGTGCCCGCGTTCGCGCAATGCCAGCAGCAGCGGCCGGACATCGATTTCGTCCCCCAGGGGCCAAAAACCCGACACGATCACGCCCTCCGGCGGCGGCATGTCGCGCAGGACATGGGTGGCAAGCGCGGTGCCACAAGCCTGGGGGTCGTGCCCGGCCCGTGCAGCAATGGCCCGGGCGCGCAAAACCTTTTTGGCCTCGTCGATCGACGAACGATCGGGTCGGTCCGGAGCGGAGGGGAGCAAAGGGGAAATGTGCGGAGCCACCATAAGCCGTTGGTTTGTCATCCTCCCAGAGCCTGCTTGTGCAGGTGGGCACCAGATACCGAGACCAAGATCCCGACAGCGCCAGCGTCCGAGGGAGATGCTTACTGGCCCTGGGGATGAGCTACCTGACGAACCGAGCAGCCCCGCACCACTTACTTAGGGGGTCTGGAGACCGTCCGCAATGTCTTCCGCGCGCTTCGCCAGCCGCCCGAGTCGACGACCCAACTTGGGGTCGGGCGCGGCCGGCGCGGCGCCGGGCCCGGTCTGCTTCAGATCGTGCAAATCGTCCGCCAGCGTCAGCGCCGCCATCACCAGCATCCGCGCCTCTCCGCTCGGTCCCGCCGAGGTTTTCACCGCTTCGATCCGCTTATCCACCTCGCTCGCCATGGCCAGCAGATGCGCTTCCTGCCCGTCGGGGCAGCCGAGGACGTAGGAAAAGCCGTTGATGCGAAGCGTCACTTGCGCCATCGCGCCTATCCTTCTTGCTATTTCGTGGCCAGGGCGCCGCGCAGGCGATCGATCAGGCCGTCGAGTTGGGCGGCCAATGCGGCGGTGTCCGGTGCGTCGGGCAATGGTGCGGCAATCGGCGCGGGCGCTGCCACAATTTTGCGGGCAGCAATCCGCTCCAGCGCCGCTTCGAGCCGGGCCGTCGCAATCTCCGGGTCGTCCGTTTCGTCCACCATGCCGGTCGCTTCCTGGTTTGCTTCCGCCGCGCGCGGTCTTTGATGCCGCTTGCATTGAACCCGGTCAAGCGGTTGAACGGCAAGCATGTTTTTTCCCCCTGCCGTCATTGTCCACGGTCTGGCCGACGCCAGGGCGGCTGTTGCGCCGGGCCGGCCGGTCACGCTGCTGTCTGCGCCGGGCGCCGGACTCTATGCCGGAAGCCTATGGTGGCGGGCGCTGATAGATGCCGTACGACGGGCGGATACGCCGGATATCCTCGATTGCGCCGATGGATCGGGCCTCGCTTTGGCGGCGTTACGCGCCGGGGTGCCCCGGTTGGTGCTGTGGCCGAGCGCGCCCGGCTGGGCCGAAGTGGCAGAGATCGCCGGCACCCTGGGTGGCGTTGTCCTGACCGAGGCCCCCCCCGCCCTGGATTTGGCACAACGCGGCGCGGCCCGCCGTCTAGCAGACTGGTTGGATCGACCGACCTGACGTGCCCCAATTGTCGCGCCAGCCCAACCGGCTTATCCAGATCGCCCAGGAGCAGGAGACAATCGCATGGCCGGGCTTTACTATGAAGAACTGACAGTGGGGCGCACCTTCGAACACGCCATCCGCCGCACCGTCACCGAGATGGACAATGTGCTGTTCACCGCCATGACCCACAACCCGGCGGCTTTGCATCTCGACGAAGAATACTGCAAAACCGAAACGGAATTCGGCACCCGCATCGTCAACAGTTGCTTCACCCTCGGCCTGATGGTCGGCATTTCGGTCGGCGACACCACGCTGGGCACCACGATCGCCAATCTCGGTTGGGACGAGGTGCGGTTTCCCAAGCCGGTGTTCCACGGCGACACGTTGCGCGTGCGATCGTCCGTGCACGAGGTCCGCGAAAGCCGGTCCCGCCCCGACGCCGGGATTGTCGTTTTCGTGCACGAAGCCTTCAACCAACGCCAGGAATGCGTCGCGAGCTGCAAACGATCGGCGTTGATGAAGAAGACCCCGCGCGGCTGAGCGGAGGCGGGGGCGGGTTCGCCGACGGACCGTTTGCCGTTACGCCCCGTGATCCAGATTGCCCTGCGCCAAACGGCCGAGGGCGTCGAACACCTTGCGCTCGATCTCGATCCCTTCGACCAGCAGCCGGGCGCGGGTTTTGTAGGATCGCTCACCGGGGATACGGATTTCGTCGACACCCTCCCGCCGGGGCGTCGCCTTGACGGTTTCGATCCGGCGGGACACTTCGCGTCGGTAATCGTCCGCCGACAGGAACAAATCCGGCTTGAAGGCCATGAACATGTAGCCGCCGTCTTCCTGCCGCCCGCGGGTGGTAGCTGCCAGCGCGCCCAATGCATCCAGGGCCAGCGCCAGGCCGAAGCCTTTGTAGCCGCCTTCGGGTCCGCCGAACGGCAGCAAGGCGCCCTGCCTTGCAACGCGGGCATCGGTGGTGGGATGCCCATTGGGGCCGAGCGCCACACCCTCGGGAATCGGCGTTCCAATCCGCGCGCGGAATTGCAGATCGGTGCCCATGAACGCCGAGGTGCCCATGTCGATGACCAGCGGATCGCCCTCGGTCGGAAAGCCGAACGCAATCGGGTTGGTGCCGAGCACCGGGCGGGTGCCGCCGAACGGCGCGACGGAGGGCGGGGAGGCAACGGTGTGGATCACGACGAATCCCGCTCGGGCAATCATTTCGCAATAATACGCACTGCGCCCGGTCATCGACGTATTGCCCATTGCAACGATCGCCAGACCGTGTTCCTCGACGCGGCGGATTGTTTCCTCGGCGGTACGAAAACCGGCGATCATGCCGTTGTTGTTGCCACCGTCGAGCACCGCAGCCACACCGGAGTCCTTCGTCACCGCGACCGGCTTGCGCGGCTTGCCGAACCGGGGCTCGTCGATGACGTTCAACAGCTTGGGCAGGCCGGAATATTCGTAGCCGCACAACGCGGCATCCAGGCAATGATCGGTCAGGATGCGGGCTTCGTCGTCGTCGAAGCCGGCGCCGCGCATCGCGGCCTCCCCTAACGCACGCGCATCGGCGGCCGAGAGATGAACACGGTCGTTGGCAGTCATGATGGGATCCCCAGAATTATGCGGACAGCAGATACGGTTCCAGCGACTCTTGCGCCGCCATCCGGATTTCGTGCCATTTCCGAGGCCCGCCATAATAGGCCAGGCTGCCGGGTTCGGCGTTGCCGTCACCATTATAATACGACAAGCACTCCCGCAACGGACGCGTCCGGATATCGGCTTCCCGGCAATGTTCGGCGTAGGCGGCTTCGGCATCTTCGCGCACATCGACGAAATTGGCGCCACGATCGCGCATCGTCGTCAGCAGCCACACAACATAGTCGGTTTGGCCTTCCATCGTGCGGGTGAAGTTGAATTGCCCACCGCCGCTTTGCGGCCCCGAGAGGATATACAGGTTGGGGAAACCGTGGCTGTGCAGGCCGAGGAAGGTCTTCACCCCTTCCTCCCCCCATTTGCCGCGCAGCGTCCGGCCATTTTTACCGACGATCATGTTGAACGAGCCTGCGCCCATCCATTGGAAACCGGTGGCGTAAATCAAAACATCCAACGGATATTCGACGCCGTTGTGCACGACCCCGTTTTCGCCGATGCGCGCAACGCCGGTCGGTGCGGTATCGACCAGAAAGACGTTCGGCAGATTGAAGGCCGGCAGATATTCGTCGTGGAACGTTGGGCGTTTGCAACCATAAGCGTAATAGGGTTTCAAGGCCTCGGCCGTTTTCGGGTCCTTCACAATCGCTGCCACCCGCGCTCGGATTTGTTCCATAATCCGGAAATTCGTGTTCAACTGCCGTTCGATCAATTCCTCCGGCGACAATTCGCGATCGTAGGTCCGCCGCTCCCGTGTTTCGGCGACCTTGCCGGACAGATAATCGTCGTTGCCTTTCAGCGCGGTCCGGCCCGACGAAATACGCGCAAGGCGTTCGCGCCGCGATTTTGCCCAGTTGGGCTCTTTCGACCAGGTATCGATTTCCTCCTGCGTCGTCATCCGTTGGTCCCGCACGTCGATGGTGGACGGCGTGCGTTGGAACACATGCAACGATTTAACCACCTTGGCGAGTTCCGGAACCGCCTGCACCGCACTGGCCCCGGTGCCGATAATGCCGACGCGCTTGCCGGTCAGTTCGACATTGTAATCCCAGCGGGAGGTATGGAACGAAGCGCCGGCGAAGGTTTCCATGCCGTCGATCTTGGCAAGCTTCGGCGTGGTCAGCGAACCGTTGGCCAGCACGACATGGCGCGCCCGCATCCGGTCGCCGCGATCGGTCGAAACAATCCACCGGCCGGCTTGCTCGTCCCATTCCGTCCGATCGACGGTTGTATGGAACAGACAACGATCGTAAAATTCCAATTTCTCTGCCATCAACTGGCAATATTCAAGGATTTCGAACCCCGAAGCGAATTTCATGGTCGGGAAATATCCCATCTCCTCCAGCAGCGGCAGATAGCTGTAGGATTCGACATCGCAAGCAATGCCGGGATAGCGGTTCCAGTACCAGGTGCCACCGACATCGCCGCCTTTTTCGCAAACCCGGACATCGCGAAACCCGGCCGCGCGCAGCTTGTACCAAAGCAGCAGCGCCGCGAAACCAGCGCCGATCACCACGATATCGCAATCGTCGGTCAAGGCGTCCCGTTCGATCGGCGGGGCCGAATAAACATCCTTGAGGTAGCGCGAGAATTCGCCCTCCATCGCGATATAGGACGCCGCACCTTGCCGCGCCTTGTTGTATTCGCGGTAGCGCGCTTGCTCCTCGGCATCGAACACAGCCCCGGGGGGCGCTGGCGGCAATGTGGTCAGAGCCGCGTCCGCGACGGGCGAATAGCCCTTGCCTGCGATCTTGTCGCTCGCTTTCGCGGCGCGGGTGTTGAACAGCTTCAGGCCGGTGGCCTCGTCGATACGGATCGCAGGCATCATGGTGGGACGCTTTCTCGGTGAATTTCTCGAACACGCGCGACGCCACTTACCGCGCCGCCTCGGCGACGATGCTTATAACGCCGCCTCAGGCTGTCAAGGTTGACCCGAGCGGCGGCAGACCGCACGGTGCTGAGCCAATTTGCAAAGGTAACAGTCCATGTCCACCCAACACGAATGCTCCCCCACAGAATGGGATGCCAGGCTCGACCTCGCGGCCGCCTATCGCATGGGTGCCCGCCTCGGCTGGCACGATATGCTGGGGAACCATTTCTCCTTGCGCGTCCCCGGCACAAAAGACGAATATTTGCTCAATCCGCTCGGCTTGTTTTTCGAGGAAATCACTGCATCGTCGCTGGTGAAAATGGACACGCAAGGCAACGTCCTGTCCGACGCGCCGCACGGCATCAATAAAGCCGGCGAAGTGATCCACGGCGGCATCTACGCCGCGCGGCCCGACGTGAGTGCGGTGATGCACCTGCATTCCTCGGTCGGCGCCGGCGTATCGGCACAGGAAGACGGTCTACTGCCGCTGTCGCAAAACGCGCTTATTCTGATGGATCGCATTCGCTACCACGAGTACGAAGGCCCCGCGAGCAATGCCGAGGACGAACGCCGCGCCCTCGCCCGCGATCTGGCAGACGGCAGCATTTTGTTTCTACGCAATCACGGCACCCTCACCGCCGGACGCTCCATGGGCGAAGCCTTCGTGCTGCTCGGTCGGATCGAGCGCGCCTGTGAGATTCAAATCGCCGCACAAGCCGGATCGAACGTGCATTTCCCGAGCCAAGACGCCATCGAACGAACCCGCGCGATCGGGGCGAGGATGTACGGGGACAACAGCCATTCCCCCCGGGCGGCGTTGGAATGGGCTGCGTTCCGGCGGAAGATCGATCGCGAAGATCCAGGCTACGCCTGCTGAAATCGGATCGGGCCGGCCGCGCCGCTCAGACAACCAAAAGCGCGGCGGCCTTTTCCCGGACCTCGTCGGACCAGCGGGCGGGGCGGCGCGCATCGAGGTCGAGGTTGACCCCGAATTGACCGAGCCGCGCGATGACAGCCCCGGTGCGCGGGTCGGTCATGCGGTGAACCAAACGTAACGACGAATTGCCGAGATGGGCGATACCGGTTTCAACCAAGTAAGGATCGTCCAACCGCAAGGCACCGGAAATCTTCAACGCCATCTCGAAGGTCGAAAACCCACGCCGGTTTCGTTGCATATAAGCCGTATCCATGCCCATCGCGACGGCGGCATGGGCGTTGGCGCTGGAGAAACGGTGCACCATGCCGGACAACGAAAAATGCCCGGTGGCATCCAGATCGGCCGTCCTGACCCGACCGCACGCCGTCTGCACCAGCCCATCCGTCGCCACCGGATCCGCCCGCTGCTCGGCGATCGGCCCCTCCCACGTTGCCAACCGCCCGCCGATACCGGCGCGTTGTTCGGGCGACAGCGAGGTTTCCCAATATTCGTCGGCCCAGGTCACCGTTTCGCCGCTGCCGGAATCGATCACACGATGGCCCAAACGCAGGCCGGCATCGTCGATACCGAGCGGCGCGCTGACGATGTGAAAGGCCGCGCCGGCACGCAGTTCGCGGGCGTAGCGAAGGTCGATGCGGCGCACGAAGCCGCCGGCACGATGCCGATCGCCAAGGCCGATCGCGTCGGCGAGGCTGGTTTCCGCTTCCTCCAACCGATCCGCATAATAGGCAACGGTGAAATGTTCGGTCGTATCGCACTGCCAAGGCGGCACCGCGCCGCGATAGGTCTCGATCCACTGGGTCATGGCAAGGGCCTCCGGCGGGTCGGCCGCCCGTTATAACATTTGTGGCCGCCACAAGGGCGGCCACGATGGGCAACGATCCAAACCGGACGGAGGGGTTTATTCAGCCGCCATGTTCGGTGTGAACTCCAACGGAAGGCCTTTATGGCCGGTCAGTTGTTCGCCAAGCGCATACATTTCGTAGGCGCGCTTCTTGAGCGCGGGCAGCACGGCGTCGATCGTTTCCTGATCGACATCGTTGGCGATGCCGGGGTATCCGGCCCGTTCGATCATCGCGCGCAGCTTGCCTTTGGCGATCTGTTCGAACGTCCAATCCAGGGGATCGTCGACGATCGTCAGATCCCAGTTGGTGCGGTGGTTCTTGTTGCGCGGGCCGTAGTGGTAGTGGGCGTCTTTCCAGAAGCAGTCGAACGCGAGGAGTTCGGTTTCCTCGATATAGCTCTTGCTCCGGGTCCCGCCGATATCGGCGAGCACATGCAGCGCGAGGCCACCGTCGCCATTGCGCTGGCGGCGCATTTCCAGCCCGAACCGGATCGCGCCGGCTTCGAACAAATCGGTGCCGCGGTTGTGCTTCACGACATTGCGCTTCACGGCGAAGATTTCGCGGGCGCAGGCATCGACGTCGGGCAGGATTTTCTGCACCGCAGCCATATCGATAAGCCCGGCGACGCCTTTATAGCCGGATTGTTCGATCATCGCCGGCAGCTTGGTGCCCAGCAGCTTGATGGCCCAGGCGATGGGGTGGGGATCGATGATCGGGTCGGCGCGACGATGGATGCCCATACCCGCACCGACGCGACCGGGGGTCGACAATGCGGGGTTTTCCGGGCCATAAACGTAACTACGCTCGAGATCGAAACAGTTGAATCGCAGCAGGGTCGTGTCCTGGCCGCCGATGGTGGCGGTGACCTCGATCGAGATGCCCTGATCCATATGATCTTCGACGTTGGCATCCCAAAGCTGGTGCCTGACGACAAAGCTCACCGGGGCGGCGGCGAATTCGGTACCGGGGGATTGCGGCATATCCTGGTTCTCCTGATTAGTTTGATCGGACTGTAAGGTCCGACGCGGCCGGTCGCAAGTGGAACGCAGGGTTCCGCGCACGATTCAGACCTCCGGCGTGCCGCCTCCGATCATCGCGCTCGTGTCAGATCGCACGATTCAGACCTCCGGCGTGCCGCCTCCGATCATCGCGCTCGTGTCAGATCGCGCGATTCAGAC
>JANXMB010000156.1 GCA_025354865.1 Acetobacteraceae bacterium
TTCACGCCCGAGGTTGAAGTCAACCTCAAGCGATCACGCTCTAGGGCCGACGGCACGCCGGTTCGTTGCGCGATAAAAAAAGCCGGAGGGATTGTCCCTCCGGCTCTTTTCTTGTGACGACCGGTTCGACCCGGCCGCCCCGTTTGGCAACGTCGATCAGGTGGTCTTGGACAACGTGAGGTCGTAGCCCTGGGTGACCGGGGTGCCCGAACCGTCGGACTTCACCGGGGTCAGCGTCCACGAAATCTTCGCGAAATTCAGCGACAGGCTTTCGCTCGGCATGTCGCCGCCGCTGGAGATGCTGTAGCCGCTGAGACCGCAATCTGTCAGTTCGTAAGACAGAAATTTCTCGGTCGCACCCTGCGACGTCGTGGTGAAGGTAATCGTTACAGCGGTATTGAACATACCGGCGACCGAGTCGGTCCACAGTGCCGGCGAAGCGGCGTCCATCCGCTTGGTCACGACGATCTCGCTGATCGACGGAACCGATGCTTCGCGGCTCATGGCGCCGCTCATGGCGGAGCCGACGCCGCGGCCGACGCCCCACTGGAAAGACTGAAGTTCTGTCCAGGTTTCGAACCCTTGGGTCGTCACATCGCCCGCGATGCTTCCGAACAACATAAAGATGGCCACTCTACTTCTCCCTGGTTGATGCCGAACGCGCTACACGTTAGCCGATAACGTATTGGAACATGCCCGTTGAGTCTACACCCACGGTGATCGCATCGATCGTCTCGCCCTCGGCTAAGCGAGATAATACCTGACTTGAGAGTTCCGGGAGTAACGTACGCGAGAGGATCTTCTCAACGTTTCGTGCGCCGGAAGATGTTTCGGTGCAACGCTCTGCGATCGTGTCCACCAGTTTCTCATCCCAATCGAAACGGGCGCCATAGGATTCCTTCACCCGGCGGCGGATACGATTGAGCTGCAATCCCACGATGTTGCGAATCACTTCGGGCGACAGCGGGAAATACGGCACCAACGTCACACGACCGAGGAACGCCGGTTTGAAGGTTTTCATCAGCTCCGGCATCAGCGCTTCGGCGAGGCCGGCCGCGTCGGGCGCGGTGTCGGGATCGGCGAACAAGCGGGTGATCAGATCCGTTCCGGCATTGGACGTCATGATTATGACGGTATTTTTAAAATCGATGTCGCGTCCTTCGCCGTCCTTCATGTTCCCCTTGTCGAAGACCTGGAAGAACACGTCCTGCACGCCGGGATGGGCCTTTTCCATCTCGTCCAGCAGGATCACCGAATAGGGGCGACGCCGCACGGCTTCGGTCAGCACGCCGCCTTCGCCATAGCCGACATAGCCGGGGGGGCTGCCCATCAGCAGGCTGACCTTATGTTCTTCTTTGAACTCGGTCATGTTGATGGTGGTCATGTTCTGCTCGCCGCCGTAGAGCAGATCGGCAAGGGTCAGTGCCGTTTCGGTCTTACCGGTGCCGGACGTGCCCACCATCATGAACACGCCGATCGGCTTCCGCGGATCGGTCAGCCCCGCTCGGCTGGTCCGAATGGCCTGCGCGACGGCTTCCAGCGCATGCGACTGCCCGACGATCCGGTGGCCCATGACCTCTTGCAGGTTCAAAACGGTGCGGATCTCGTTCGATTGCATGCGGCCGGCGGGAATGCCGGTCCAACCTGCAACCACTTCCGCCACCGCTTGGCCATCGACCACGGGGTAGATCAGCGGTTCTTCGCCTTGCAGGGCGCGCAGGCTGGACGCTGCTTCGGACAATGCGACCCGCAGCGCGTCCTTGTCTGCGGTATTGGCCTCGTCCTCGATCTGGCCGCGAATTTCGCCGATTTGGCCGGCCAGGGTTTTTTCCAGACCCCACCGAGCGATAAGGGCTTCCAACTCGGTGTCTTTGGCGGCGCGTTCGGTTTGCAGGTCGGCGCGGCGATCTTCGTGTTTTTCCCCGGCGGCGATTTCGCGTTCCAGGATGGCCAGTTCCGTATCGATCAGGGCGATGCGGCGCTGGCGATCCTCGATCGGCGGCGGCACGGCGGCCTGGCTCATGGCCACACGGGCGCAGGCTGTATCGATCAGGCTGACGGCCTTATCGGGCAGTTGCCGGGACGGAATGTAACGCGCCGACAGCCGCACCGCTTCGGCAACGGCCTGATCCAGGATGCGCACGCTGTGGTGCTTTTCGAGGGTCGATACCAGCCCGCGGATCATCGCGACGGCGATCGGTTCGCTGGGTTCTTCGATCTTGACCACCTGGAAACGCCGGGTGAGGGCTGGGTCCTTCTCGATATACTTCTTGTATTCGGCCCAGGTCGTGGCCGCGATCGTACGCATTTCGCCGCGCGCGAGGGCGGGTTTCAGCAGATTGGCCGCATCCCCCGATCCCGCTTGTCCGCCGGCCCCGATCAATTGATGTGCTTCGTCGATGAACATAATGATCGGCTTGGGGCTGGCCTTCACCTCGTCGATAACGCCGCGCAACCGATTTTCGAATTCGCCCTTTACCCCGGCGCCGGCCTGCAACAACCCGAGATCGAGCACCCGCAGCGTCACGTCTTTCAATGCTGGCGGGACATCGCCGGATGCCAGTCGCAATGCGAAACCTTCCACCACGGCGGTTTTGCCGACGCCGGCTTCCCCGGTCAGGATCGGATTGTTCTGCCGACGCCGCGTCAGAATATCGATCATCTGGCGAATTTCGGAATCTCGACCCAGGATCGGATCGATTTTTCCGGCGCGGGCCTGGGCGGTTAAATCTGTGGTAAATTGTTCGAGAGCACCGCCGCCGGCACGCGGCATCCCGCCCCCGTCTTCGGCCCCGCCGCCGCCTTCCGACGCGCTTGCCTGCGCAGCGGCATCGGCGGCTTCGGCGCTGCTGGCGGTGATCGTCGCGTAGTCGCGTTTCAGCGCATCGGGCGCGATTTTCAGCAATTGGCCGGATGCGTCGCGGGCGCGGCGGGACAAGGTTTCATCCGCAAGCAGCGCCCAGAGAAGATGGCCCGACCGCAGCCGGGTCGCACCCAGTTCGAGCGACGCCAGCAGCCACGCCTGCTTGACCAGCTCGACGATGTCCGGTGACAGCGACGGCGCCCGACCGTTGCCGGTTTTCATCTTCTCCAGCGCGCGATTGATATCGATGGCGAGGCGTCCGAGATCGATTTCGTAATGGCGTAGAATCGCCACAACATCGGCATCGGCGCGATCCGCGAGGGCGACCAGCCAATGCTCGATTTCGACATTGTAGTGGGTCCGGGACAGGGTCAGGCCGGCGGCCGTCTCCAGCGTTCGTTTGCAGACGTCGTTCAATCGGCCGACGAGTTGCTTCAGGTCGATGCTGGCCATCCGTTTCCTCATTGCATACGTTGTCGCACGGATGGGGCGGTCCCCCTTTCCGGTCCCGGACTTTATGTGTTACACGGAACCATTGTCCAGCATTAGGAAGGCGAACGCGTGGCGGATCTGCCGGATGGCTTCAATCTGGAGGCGCTGCTTGCGCCCATACCGGGCGACCTGCCCGTAGGCCCGGACATCCGGGAAGATTATTCGGCTACGTCGCCGTACAACCGATTGCGCGATGCGCGGTCGGAAGCGCGCGATGCCGAAAAAATGATGGATGCCGGCAGCCCCGACGCGGTCGATCCGACGCCGTTATGGCGTACGGTGCGCGATCTCGCGCAGAAAACGTTGCGCGAAACCGCCAAAGACCTCGAAGTCGCCGCCTGGATGACGGAAGCGATGATCCGTGGCTTCGGTCTGCTTGGCCTCGCCGCCGGCGCGCGCACGATCTCGGGCCTCGCCGAAAAATATTGGGATACGGTCTATCCGTTGCCGAGCGAGGAATACGGCCTGGAAGATCGTATCGCACCGGTACAGGGTTTGAACGGTCAGGACGGCGGCGGATCGTTGATGCAGCCGCTCAACAAAATACCGTTGTTCGATCGGCCCGACGGAACCCCGATCGCCTATTATCAGTACCAGGCTTCGGAACAGACAACGACCCTGGATAAGGCGCGGTTGGAAGCGCGGATCAAAGCCGGCGGCATTGCGTTCGCCGACATGGAAAAGGAAGCGCGCGCGCAATCCCGCCACCTCGGCGTTGTGCGGACGGAAGCAAAAGCCGCGCTGCGCGCGTGGGAGGATATGGCGCGGATCCTGGACGACAAAGCCGGCTCCGAAAGCCCCTCGACAAGCCATGTGCGCGATCTCCTGCGTACGCTGGTAGCCGTTGCCAATCGTTTCGCCCCGCCCGAAGCAGCCGACCCGAACCCGACCGACGACGCGGACACCCTGGACGAGGAGACCGCCGACATGGCCACAGCCGACGCCGCGCCGACCGCGCGTGCGGCCCCCGGGCAGGTGCTCAATCGGGAAGGCGCGCTGAAACAACTGGAAGATCTTTCCGCCTGGTTCCGCCGCACCGAACCGCATTCGCCGCTGGCCTACACACTGGAAGAAGCGGTGCGGCGCGGTCGCCTGACATGGCCGGAACTGCTCGAAGAGTTGCTCACGGACAAGACCGTGCGCGACGGTCTGCTGGTCAAGCTCGGTATCCGCCCCACCGCCGCAACGCCCCCAGCGGCGCCGGCTGCACCGGCGGCGCCAGCCAAGGCATGACGGCCGCCCGGATGGGAACGAATGCATGACAAGCAACTGTGAAGCATGCCATATTCCTGTTCGGGTATTGGCCGTAATCGAAGTGACGCGGTACGCCTCACGGCGCTATCCGATGCCACACGGCCATAGCGATTTTCTGCCGGCATGGGCCGGCATCAACGATGAGGAAGCGGGATCATGAGTGCAAGCGTACACGACAAGCTCAATCGCGTTCGTAAACCGCGGGTGCATATCACCTACCAGGTCGAAACCGAGGGCGCGGAGGTCGTTCGCGAACTGCCGTTCGTCGTCGGCGTGATGGGCGATTTCTCCGGCGATCCGACCGCACCGCTGCGCCCGATGGGCGATCGGAAGTTTACCTCCATCGATCGCGATAATTTCAACGACGTCATGGCCAGCATGAACCCCGGCCTGAAACTCAAGGTCGATAACACCTTGTCGGAAGGCGGCGGCCAGATGGGCGTCGAACTGGCGTTCAAGTCGATCGAAGACTTCGAACCCGGTCGCGTGGCGCAACAAGTGCCCGCGCTGCGTGCCCTGATGGAAACGCGAGCGAAACTGCGCGATCTCATGAGCAAGGTCGATCGTTCGGAAGAACTCGAAAATCTGCTTGAGCAGGTTCTGAAGAACGAAGGCGATCTGAAAACCTTGTCCGCCGAACTCGGCCTCGACAAGCAGGAGGGCTGATCCATGTCCGGAACCCAAACCGACGCCGCAGGCGCAGGTGCAACCACCACGACCGAAGGCGGGGTCTCCTTCCTCGACCAAGTCGTTGCCGCGACCAAACAGACCGCGCCCGATCAGGCCCATGATCTGGTGAAGAACCTCGTCGAACAGGCGATGGCCGGCACCGTTACATTCGATAAGAACCTGTCGCGCTCGTTCGAACAGGCGATCGCCGCGATCGATCGCAAATTGTCGACCCAGCTGAACGCCATCATGCACGACCCGAAGTTCCTGAAGCTCGAAGGAACCTGGCGCGGCATGCACTATCTAGTCATGAACAGCGAGACCAGTCCCAACCTCAAGATCAAAGTCATCAACCTGCCCAAGCGGGAACTGACGCGCGATCTGCAACGGGCGGTCGAATTCGATCAGAGCCAATTGTTCAAGAAGATCTACGAAAACGAATTCGGCACCCCCGGCGGGGAGCCGTACGGCGCGCTGATCGGCGACTACGAGTGGAGCAAGAGTTCCGAAGACGTGGAAACGCTGCGGCTCGTCAGCAACGTGGCCGCGGCCGGCTTCACGCCGTTCATCTCGGGCGTGAGCGCCGGCATGTTCGGCCTGTCCGACTGGACCGAACTGTCCAAGCCGCGTGATTTGGCCAAGGTGTTCGACAGCCCCGACGCCATCGACTGGCGCAATTTCCGCGACACCGAGGACAGCCGCTTCGTGTCGCTGGTCATGCCGCGCGTGCTGGCGCGGCTGCCGTTCGGCAG
>JANXMB010000182.1 GCA_025354865.1 Acetobacteraceae bacterium
TTGTCCGCCTCGGAGGTTGCGGCGATCGATGCGGCAATAGCGACAAACGCCGTGCTGGTGTTTCGCGATTGCCGCATCGACGACACCGCGCAACTGGCGTTCAGCGCCAGCTTCGGCCCTTTGGAGCATACCGGCGGGACCGGTATCTCCAAACCGGGGGAGCAACGATTGCACCCCGCTTTCGCCGATGTCTCCAACCTCGATTCCGACGGCGCCCTATTGGCTCGGGATAACCGCCGGCGTCTTTATTCCCTGGGCAATATGCTCTGGCATTCGGATTCGTCGTTCAAACCCGTGCCCTCCCGATATTCCATCCTGTCCGGCCGAGTGGTCGTCGATGTCGGCGGCGAAACCGAATTCGCCGACATGCGGGCGGCGTACGACGCGTTCGACGATGCAACAAAATCCGAGATCGAAAATCTGGTCTGCGAACACTCCCTGATTTACTCGCGGGAGATTCTGGGTTTCGCCGATCTGACCGGTGCCGAGAAAGCAACGATGCGTCCGGTGCAGCAGGTGCTGGTGCGCACCCATCCGGTCAGTCGGCGGAAATCGGTGTATTTGTCGTCCCATATCGGCCGCATCGACGGCTGGCCGATCCCAGAAGCGCGGGCGTTCATCCGCGATTTGACGGAACAGGCGACCCAGCCGGAATTCGTCTACCGCCATTCCTGGCGACCGTTCGATCTGGTGATGTGGGACAACCGTTGCACGATGCATCGCGCTCGTCGTTACGATGCGGGATCGGTGCGGGATATGCGGCGCACCACGGTTGCGGGCGATGCACCGACCGTGCAATCGGCGGCGGCGTAGCGCGGGATCAGCCTTCGCCGTCTTTGCGGAACGGGCTTTCTTCTGCCAGCGCAACCATGTCTTGCAGAATGCCGGCCCGTTCTTCCACCAGGAAGTTGTCCACTGCGCGGCGCAATCCGGCATGGCCGATCCAATGCGCCGAATAAGTTGGTTTCGGCAGGTATCCGCGTTGGATTTTATGCCGTCCCTGCGCGCCCGCCTCGACCCGTTGCAGGCCGTGTTCGATTGCCCAATCGATGGCGCGGTAATAGCAAAGTTCGAAGTGCAGGAACGGATAATCGCCTCGACAGCCCCAGTTGCGGCCGTAAAGCGCCTCCGACCCCGCCAAATTCAGTGCGCCGGCGACCGGCACGCCGCCATTTTCCGCGTACATCAAAACGACTTTGTGGCCCAGACGTTCCCCCAACAAGGAGAAAAAGCGGCGAGTGAGATAGGCGGAGCCCCATTTGCGGTCCACCGTCGATTGGTAGAAATTGTAGAACGCATCCCAATGCGCTTCGGTAATATCGGATCCCGACAGCGCATGAAATGTCAGTCCGCAGGCGTTGGCATCGCGCCGTTCCCGCCGCAGTACCTTACGTTTGCGCGACGATAGCGCGCCCAGGAAGCCCTCGAAATCGGTATAACCGTGGTTTTCCCAATGGAATTGCATGCCCATGCGCTGCAACCACCCGGCTTCGCCCAACGCAGTCCATTCCTCCTCCGAACAGAAGGTGACATGCACCGACGACATATCCAGCGATCCGCAGGCCTGCTCGAAGGCGTTTGCCAAAGTTCCGACCGAAATGCCGGTGCCGGGACGGCGCAGCAGGCGGGGGCCGGGCACGGGGCTGAACGGCACGGCCACCTGCAATTTCGGATAATACGCGGTGCCCGTGCGTTCCAGTGCCTGCGCCCAACCGTGGTCGAAGACGTATTCGCCGTGGCTATGCGATTTCGCGTACATCGGAGCCGCCGCCACCACGGTTCCGTCGGCCGAACGCAGGACGGCATGCTGGGGCAGCCAACCGGTGCGAGCGTTGGCGGAGCCGCTGTCTTCCAGGGCACTCAGGAACGCGTGAGAAACGAACGGGTTCCCTTCCCCCGCACACGCGTCCCAATCCGCCGCCGAGATCTCGGCAATCGCTCGGTGCAACGTCAGCGTTAACGAAACGGAACCGTCTGGCATCGGAACAAATACCTACCAACCGATTTCGAAAAATCCCTCGACCTCGACAGAGGCGTCGGCCGGCAACGATGGCACGCCGATGGTGCTGCGGGCATGCCGCCCCTCGTCGCCGAACACTGCAACCGCGAGGTCGGATGCCCCGTTCATGACCCGCGCATGATCGGTGAATTCGGACGGTGCGGCGATGAAACCGCCCAGTCGGACGATCTTGCGGACCCGATCCAAATCGCCGTCGCAGGCGGCTTTCAGGTGAACCAGCACGTTGATGAAACAGATGCGCGCGCCCTCGGTCGCGCGTTCGATCGTCACACCCCAGGACACCTTGCCTTTGACGACAACGACGCCATCGACCAGCGGGATTTGTCCGGACACCACCACCAAATTCCCGGTTTTCACCCAGGGCACATAATTGGCAATCGGCACGCTGGGCCGGGGCAAGGTAATGCCGAGTTCTGCCAGCCGAGCTTCGATCCGTCCCGCCATCGTGCGACCCCTTGTGACTGTGGCGCCAACCTACCCCGCCTTGGAAATAACCCGCAACGCCCTTCGGCGGGCATGCGGCGACGCCTCGGCCGGCAATTCCAGCGGCAGCAGCGGCGATCCGTCGGCCACGGTGTCGGGGTCCTCCATCGTCGCTTCGGGGATGTCGCGGCGCCCCAGATAATGGGCGGCGAGGTGGCGGAAGGCGTAGTCCACCAGCGACGTGGCCTGCCGGACGGCGGGATCGCCCTCGACCGATCCGGCGGGGCCGAAACGGGTGAAGGTGAAGGCCTCGACGAAGGTTTCCAGCGGCACCCCGTGTTGCAGGCCGATGCTGACGGCGCTGGCGAATTGGTCCATCAGGGCGCGAAATGCAGCCCCTTCCTTGTGCAGAGCGATGAAGACTTCGCCCAAGGCGCCGTTGTCGTATTCGCCGGTGCGAACATAAAGCCGATGCCCGCCCACCGACGCTTTCTGGGTGTATCCCGCGCGACGGGCCGGCAAATCGGTGCGGGGCGCGATCGGCAGGGCTTTGCCCAGGACGGCGGGCGGGGCGGGCATCGCCTCGATAAATGGGGCGACCGCGTCGTGCATCGCCGCGTGTTCCGCCGCGCCGTAAACCGGGATCGGGGTGCCGCCGCCGAGGACGGAGGCCAACGCTTCCTCCCCCGTCATGCCGCTGACGCCCAACCAGGCTCGGGCCGCTTTCGACAATCCGCCGGTTGCGGTCAAAGCCGAGAAAGCGGGCGCAATGCCGCCGGTTTCCACGCCCAGCAGCGCGTCGGCCGGGCCGGCGGCGAGGATGGCGGTGGTGGCGATATGGCGCAGACCCTCGACCGCCAAAGCCTGTTGCCGGGCGGCGCGGGCGGCTTCGGCGAGGCCGGGGATCGGGGTGCGGGCAGGGGGGGCCGGCCAATCCATCGGCGCCGGGCGCATCGCGTCGGTCAGTCGCGCCATCCGCCCGGAGGCAACATCGGCACGCCCGCGCAAGATAGCGGCCAGCGCGCGGGCAATGTCGCGCGCGTCGGACGACCCGTAGCCGATGCCCAGTGCGGACAGCAGGCCGTGCAGGTCGGCCATGCCGACGGACAGGCGGGCGCTGGCGGGTGCGGCGAAACTCAGGGTGAGGACGGCGGTTTCCACCGCCTCGGCGAAGGCGGCGCAATCGAACAAGCCGGCGCTGTCGATGAAGCCGGGCAGGTTCAGCACAAAGCCGGGGTTGGGGTCGTTGCGGCACTGCCACACCGATTCGGTCGGCGCCCCGCGGCGCAGCTGCAACAGCCAATGCAGCCGATCGGCGAAGGACGGTTCCATGCCCGCCTGCACCGCTTTGTCGGCCACCGCCTGGATCCAATGCGCTGCGGCGGCGGGCAGGGTGGTGGAACCCGAACCGGGGGCGAGGGCGGCGAGTCCGTCGGCGGCGCGGTCGTCCCAGGACGCGGGGACGGTGACGCTGCGCGCGGGTTCGTCCGGATCGGCGGCGGCCGAGAGGCGACGAAGGCGCACGCCATGCCAGGAGCGGTGGATTTTCATAGCGTCAGGTTAGGGCCGGTTCGCGGCCTCGGGAAGCACATTTTGCGGCTCAATCGTATTCGAGCCACAATATCCTGTGGGTAACTGCGCAATTGCCCGGTATTCCCAGGCCCCGCGCCGCGCGTCGCACAGGCCCGCTGTTCAGGATGGACCAACCGCCGGGCTCGGGCTATATCGGTCGGCATGAACATCGGTACATGGCTGCACACCAAGCTCCACGGTCGCCAGGTCGGAACCGACGGCGCCGGGAACGTCTATTACGTGGACAAGCGCACGCCGGCGCCGGGTGCGCGCGTGCGCCGCTGGGTTGCGTTCGCCGGCCCGGACGAAGCAAGTGCGGTGCCGCCGGAATGGCACGCCTGGCTGCATTACACCGTAGACGAGCCCCTGTCGGACGCCGGCCGCAAGCCGTGGCAGAAACCGCACGAGGCCAATGCCACCGGCACCGCCGCCAGCTATCGCCCGGCCGGTCACGATTATAACGGCGGTCGGCGTGCCAAAGCGACCGGCGACTACGAAGCCTGGACCCCAGGGGCCTGATCCCGATGGCCAGCCGCGGCCTTGCGGAGGTTTTGACCGGTGCAGCCGTCCTGCTCGTCGCGGCCGGGTTCCTGGGCTTTGCGATCGGGCATTCTGGGCGCTCCACCGGGTCTGGCTACGATCTGAAGGCGAAATTCGACCGCATCGACGGGCTGAATATCGGCGCCGACGTGCGAATAGCCGGGGTCAAGGTCGGGTCGGTGGTCGATCAGCGCATCGATCCGCAGACGTTCCTCGCGGTGGTCACTTTGAAAATCGCCGCAGGGCTGGAACTGCCGAAAGACACTGGCGCCGAAATCACCAGCGAGAGCCTGCTGGGCGGCAAATATCTGTCGCTGACCCCCGGCGGCGACTCGGAGATTTTGAAGCCGAACGGCGTCATCGCCAACACCCAGTCGGCCGTCAGTCTGGAACAGTTGTTGGGCAAATTCATCTTCAGCGTCACCAACCTGAGCGGCGGCAAGCCGGCGGGCGGAGCGAAATGACCGTCCTTGCGCCCAAAGTGTGGCCGGGTGCCGATGGCGCCCCTGTCTCCTGCCGGGAGAAGCTGAAAATGCTGGCCGACAATCACGCCGAGGTGGCCCAGACGCTGCAAGATACGTTCGAAGATGCGGTGCTGATGGGGGTCGACGAACAGGCGATGCGCGACCTGCTGCGCCAGTTGATCGACGGATTGGAGTCGCCCAGGCGCGCCGCAGCATGAAATGCCGCCTTCTGCCGGTCTTGCTCGCGTTGGCGTCACCGTCCTGGGCGCAGGAACCGCCCGCGCCTCCGGCGTTATCCGCGCCTCCGCCCCCGGCTCTATCCGCGCCGCCGACCAGCGATGCGCCAGCCGCGGTTCCCTGGTTGCCCCGACCGGGCGCCTTGGTGCAGGCGCTGGATAAGGTGAATGCACGCGGATCGGTGCTGAAAATCGCGGTCGGGCAGTCCGCCACTTTCGGATCGCTGACCATCGCGGTGAAAGCCTGCGTGGTGCGCCCGCCCGACATGCCGGCGGATGCCGGGGCGTTCCTGACCGTGACGGACAAAAATCCGGCCGAACCGGGGTTCTCCGGCTGGATGCTGAAAGCCACGCCCGCCGTGTCGATGTTGGAACACCCGATCTACGACGTGCGGGTCGTCGGCTGTTCCTGACCGATGGTGCCGCCGTTCGCCCGCACCGCGCTGCTGCTCGACCTCGATGGCACGTTGTTGGACATCGCGCCCACACCCGATTCGGTGATCGTGCCCGACGCCCTCGTGCCGACGCTGATTGCGTTGCGATCGGCCTTGGATGGCGCCTTGGCCATCGTCACCGGGCGGGCGATCCCGGTGGTGGACGGGTTTCTGCGCCACCCCTTCGCCGTCGCGGGGGAGCACGGCGGCGCCATCCGCCACACCCCCGACGGTGCGGTGTCGCGCCCCGATCTGCCATCGGTGCCGGCTACCTGGATCGCCCAGGCCCAGGCATGGGCCGACGCCCACCCCGGCGCGCTGCTGGAGCGTAAAGCCCGCGGCTTCGCCCTGCATTTCCGAGGCGCCCCCGAGGCCGGGCCGTTCTTTCAGGCGGGCTTGGCGGAATTGGTCGCGTCCGTCCCCGGGTTTCAGCTTATGCCCGGCCTGATGTTGTGGGAGGTCCGGCCCCTCGGCGCCGACAAGGGATCGGCTGTCACTGCGCTAATGGCGCAGCCGCCGTTCCTCGGTCGGTTGCCGCTGTTCGTTGGCGACGATGTCACGGATGAGGACGGGATGCGGGTCTGCCGAGCAATGGGGGGCGCGGGGCTGAGGGTGGACGCGGCGTTCGGGTCGCCCGCCGGCGTGCGCGCCTGGTTGGTGCGGGCTGTTGCGACAGGAGAATGGCAATGAATACGACCGGCACGACCACGCTGACGTTCGACTGCTATGGCACTCTGATCGATTGGGAAAGCGGCATCCTGACCGCGCTGCGCCCGTTGTTGGCTCGGGCGGGTGGGCGAGCGGACGCGACGGTGCTGCGCGATTTCGCGGCGTGCGAGGCGCGGCAGCAGGCGGCGACGCCGGCCATGCTCTATGCCGATGTGTTGACTTCGGTGCACGGCCAGCTTGCGCGGCAATGGGGTGCGGCGCTCGACGCGGCTGAGGATCGGGCGTTCGGCGCATCGATTGCCGATTGGCCGCCGTTTCCCGATACGGTGGCGGCGTTGACCGCGTTGCAAACCCGGTTCCGTCTGGTGGTGCTGTCGAACGTGGATCGCGCCAGTTTCGCCGGGACGGCCAAGCGGTTGGGCATTGCGTTCGACGCAATCTACACGGCGCAGGATATCGGGTCCTACAAGCCGGACCTGCGCAATTTCGAGTATTTGCTGGAGCGGCTATCCGAACAGGGGACGGGCCGGGAGGCGGTTTTGCATGTGGCGCAGAGCCTGTTCCACGATCACGCTCCGGCCAATGCGGTTGGCCTGCGGTCGGTGTGGATCGACCGTCGCGGGGATGCGGGTGGGCACGGCGCGACCTCCGCCCCGCCGACCGATGTCCGCTACGATGCCCGTTTTCCGACGCTGGGCGCTTTTGCTGCGGCGGTTGGGGTGGTGTAGGGGGGCGAACGACCCGACGCGCCGCCTGTCCTACCGCCCCCCCTAACCCAACAACCCCCGTTTCGCGAGGTTGCGCATCAGCGCGCCGGGGCCGAACGACCAGGGTTCGCAGCGATCCGTCGGGCGCATGCGGTTGACCAGGCGGCCGAGTTTCGGCGCAGAAATCGTCACGATGTCGTCGGTCTT
>JANXMB010000188.1 GCA_025354865.1 Acetobacteraceae bacterium
CAAACCGCGCCCGCGCGGCCGCCGAGTTCGAACAGGAGCGGATGTTCCGCAGCTACGCCACGCTGCTGGTGGGAGCGTCCGCCGTCCCCCCAGGCTAGAGCCGGAGCTCTTCCGCGTGATTCAGACCTACGGCGATGCCGCCTGCGGTCATCACGCGCTAGGCCGCATGCTTCACGCCACCAGCCCGCTGGCCGACCAGTTGGCGCACCGCGCGGCGGCCCGGCACCTCGACGAAATGATACAGCACCGCCGAAGCGAGCGCGGTCGTGGCGACATAAGCCAGCAATGGCAGATTGCTTAGGGCGTTGTCGTGCACCAGCAGCAACTTGGTCCAGTCCTTGGCGAAGTAATGCACCATATACGTCGAGTACGACACTTCGCCGACCAGCAGCAGCAACCGGCCTGACAGCGCCGCCGCAAGCAGGCTGTGGCCTTGCACCAGCGAGGTCAGCAGCAATAGGAAAGCCGCCGGCACCACGTAAGCGTCCGTCCAGCCGCGCCAAAGGCAGCCGGCGATTGCCAGCCCGACGCAGACTTCCAGCACGGAATTGACCATGAAGCCGCGCGGCGGCTGCAAGCGGGCGAAATAGAACAGCAACGCGCCGGCGGCGAATTCCGCCACGCAGCGCAACAGGCCGAAATGCTCGATATCGCCGCCAAGCTGGCCGCCCGATGCCGCCATCAGCCCGCCAAGCAGCACGGCAGCGATCAGCACCGCCTGCCATGCCCGGCGCACCGTGCGGTCCCACAGCCAGACCATGGCCGGGAACACCAGATAGGCGAACCACTCAGTGCTGATCGACCAAGCAGGAACGTTCCAGGCCAGTTCGCTGGCCAAGCCCCAATTCTGCATCAGTAAAGCGCTCAGGCCAAAGTATTCCAGATTGTACCGGATACCGGGGTCGGCCTTGGCCGAAAACAGCGCGATGGCGAGCGGATTGAGACAGAACAGCAACAGCATGAAGATGTGCAGCGGATAGATCCGGCCAAGCCGCAACGCGTAGAATTCCAAAATCTTCCGGCTGCCGCCGCCGCGAATTTTCGCCGCGTAGTTCAGCGCAATCACGAAGCCGCTCAGCTCGAAGAACAGATCGACCGCGAGGTAACCGCCGGACGCCGCGTCCATCACCCAGCCCGGCGTGGCCGCAGGCAGCGCATCGCGGAAGTGGTAGATCACAATCCACCACGCAGCCAGGCCGCGAATAGCGGTCAGCGCTGGGATTTGGCCCGCTTGGCCTGCGGGCCGCCGGGTCAGCCAAGCTGCGGACACTAAGCCACCATGGCCCGGCAAGCAGCCGGTTCAGTCTGCGGGCAACAGCGCGCTGTCATGTCCAGCCTCTCGCGGCGGCGGTCTGGCGCCCAGCCACCGCAGGCTGCACGGCTTTGACCGTCCCGCGATGCACCACGGATGCTTCATCGATGTAATGGCCCAGGCAAGCCGACAACGCGAACATGTAGTACAGCATTGGCTGGAACGCGATCCCGATGAACAGTCCGCACGCCAGCAAGGTCAGCAGCGATACCTGCACCGCGTAGGCCAGATCCGTCAGCCATCCCATGCCCTCCAACTGCTTCGCCTTCTTTGCAACCCGGCGCAGAATGGCCAGCGAGCCGAAAATCAGCCCGAACAAAATGCCCAGGCCGACAAAGCCCTGCTCACCCAGCATCTCGAAGTAGATGCTGTGGAATGCCTTCCTGCGTTCGATCACCGGCTCCGGGTGGTCCGGCGTGCCAGGGTATTCAATCCGGTTGATCAGGAAGGAGTTGAAACCGCCGCCCTCCGGGTGCTCCGCGACAAAGCCCATCGTCCACTCCCACACCAGGATGCGGCCCAGTGCGGATGACTCGCTGCGGTAATCCGCCGTCGTGGCGATGCGCTCGCTCCATTTATCCGACCCCACCGCAATCACCAGTATCGCGGCGACAACGCCGACCGCCAAGCCGAGCCCCTTGCGCTTGGCCCTGAGCCACAAGCCGATGCCCACCACCAGCATGCCGATCAAGGCGGTGCGTTCGTAGGTGCCGACAGCGGCGGCCACCGCGCCGGCGATCAGCCCGAGATACAGCAGATCGGTCAGCCGCGACCGGGGCAGAATGAGGCCATTGGTGCGCAAAAACAGAATGATCGGAATTTGCATGAGGCTGACGGCCGACAGCGTCGCCCCTTCCGACAGCCCGGTATTGGTGTTGACGATGCCCAAAGCAACGCCGTAACCGCCGCCGGAAATGATCGTCTTCAAGCCGAGCGGCAGGAACTGCACGACCAACGAGAACAGGTAAATCTGTAAAAAAGATTCAATCTGCACCCGCGAGCGGAACACATAGGGAAAGAACGCCGAGAACAGCAGCAGCTTGTAGGCATGATCCCATTTCGTCCAGGCGGCGGCCGGAGCAACCGCCCAGAACGCCGTCGAGATGGTGACCCAGATGGCCAGCGCCACCAGCAATACGACGATGAAACTGGTGCGCGGCGGCCGTTTGCGGTCGAGGAACAGATAGCCGCCGACCGCGACCGCGCCCATGATGAACGAAACCGGAATATCCGGTAGAATAATATAGGCAATATTTTGCGGTGTAAATGTATCGACCCAGACGTATCCAAGACTAAACACAAACGGCGCGATCGGTCCAGCCACGAGGAACGACGCATAGATCAGAAGAATGTATAGGCTGCGCGCCATTACGGGGTCTCGTGATTTTTATATCGCTGGTTGTGCCTTTGCAGCAACCGCCTTGCCGCCGCATCCAGCTTGACGTCACCTGTCGCCGGCACCTGGCCGGTGCCGAACCACGGCACCACACGATCCAGCTTGATTGCCCGGATCACCACGTAGACGCACAGCAAGGTGCTGAGCAAAATGCAGACATTGTCGATCATCGCACACCCGCGCTGCGCCGTGCCGTGTTGGGGTTCGCCGTGAAGGGGCGCACCGTACTACTCCGGCACCCTAAGCGCATGGCCGTGACCATCGAGCCATTGGTTCAGCGCTTCCTTGACCAGCTGGCTCAGTGTCATCCGCCGCCGCTTGGCCAGAATGCTCAGTTCCATATGGCACTCCTCCGGGATCGCCACCTG
>JANXMB010000005.1 GCA_025354865.1 Acetobacteraceae bacterium
CAGGCCCAGCGCGAAGGCGCAGTCCCAAACCGGCATCGCGAAGGTGAAAAAGATCCCTTGTTGCTGCGGGGTCAGCCGTTCCTGCATGGCGGTGAACCATGTCGCGGTGGACAGGATTTCCGGAATACTCGCCAACGCCAGGATCGCCATGGCCGCGCTGCTGCCGGTCGCAAACAGCAGCGCGAGATGCAACACACCCTCCAGGATCCCGGTCGCCAGCGTCAGAGCGTAGGCGGACATCGACCGTTGCAGGCGGCGCCCGAGCAGCCCGGCGAGGAGCGCGCCGATCAGCGCTCCGACACCCTGGGCCGACAGCAGACCCGTCCATGCGGCATCCGACGCGCCGTACCAGTCCCGATTGGCCCAGAACAGGAAGGGGCGCAGTCCGCCGAGCATGACCATATAAGTGACGGCGGCGATCAGCAGGCCGACGACGATGCGGTCGCCGCGCAGCATAGCCACGAACTCCATCGGGGACGCGATGAAGGCCCCCTGCGCCTCGGCGGCGGCGTGGGCGGACGGCAGGCGGGATGTGGGGATGGCGGCGCAGGCGATGGCGGTTCCGAACGCCAGGAACGCCGGTTCGAACCCGCCGAGTACCGCGAGACCGCCGAGCATCGGCCCGACGATTTTGGCCGATCGGTCGGCGACGGAACAGAGCGTATTGGCCGCCATCGCCAGCCCGGGCGGCGTCGCCGGACCGCGGAGCGACAGCAGCGAGGGATTCACGAAGACATCCAGCATGCCGATGGTGCCGATCGCGACCTGGAGCAGCAGGAAGTCGTGGCACCAGGGCAGGAACGCGGTCAGCACGCCCTCGGCCAACAGGGCGCAGCCGGCGACTCGGATGGCGCCGTAGCGGCGCAGGAACCCGCCGGCGATCGGGGCCAGCAGGATTTTGGGCAGAATCCGCAACCCCAGGCTCAGGACCAGTTCGCTGCCGGCGCCGAACCGCTGTGCCACAAGAATGGGCAACGCGGCCATGACGCACCAACTGCCCATGTTGTTGCAGACTAGCGCCAACCAAAGCGCGCGGAAGCGCGGGGTGGACAGCAGGGTCTTCCAGTCTTGCATAAAGCTCCGGGTTGCGGTGGTCGGTGCCTTATGATGCAACGCGGCGGGGGCGTCTCCCCCCAATGGATGTTACCCGCATGCTACGCCTGACCGAGTTGAAGCTGCCATTGGATCACGGACCGGACGCGCTGCGCGTCGCGGCGGCCGAACGCCTCGGCGTCCCCCTCGGCGCCGTGTGCGAGGTCCACGTTGCTCGGCGTGGCTACGACGCGCGACGGAAGCGGGACATTCATCTGGTCTATTCGCTGGATGTCGCGCTTGCCGACGGGGTGCAGGCCCCGGCCGACGTGCCGACCACGCCCGACACGACATATATCCCGCCCGTCCGTGCGACGCCGGGGAAGCATCCGCGCCCGGTGGTGATCGGCGCCGGCCCTTGCGGATTGATGGCAGCCCTGACGCTGGCCGAAATGGGATTCCGCCCGATCGTGCTAGAACGCGGCAAAATCGTGCGGGAGCGGACCAAAGATACCTGGGCGCTATGGCGTCGTTCGGTCCTGACCCCCGAAAGCAACGTCCAGTTCGGCGAAGGCGGGGCCGGCACATTTTCCGACGGCAAGCTGTACAGCGGCATCCAGGACAAGCGGCATCTGGGCCGGAAAGTCATGACCGCCTTCGTCGAAGCCGGCGCGCCGGAGGAAATCCTGTATGTCAGCAAGCCGCATATCGGCACCTTCCGCCTGGTGACCGTCGTCGAGGGGATTCGCACCCGCATCGAGGCACTCGGCGGCGAATACCGCTTCGGCGCTCGGGTCGAGGATATCGTGCTCGGCGCAGATCGCTCCGTACGCAAGGTCGTGCTGGCGGATGGGACCGAACTGGAGACACCGGCCGTGGTGCTGGCGATCGGACATTCGGCGCGCGATACGTTCCAGATGCTGCTGCGGCTGGGGGTGCATCTGGACCCGAAACCGTTTTCCATCGGATTTCGCATCGAACACCCCCAGGCCGTCATCGACGCCGCGCGATTTGGGCCGTTCGCCGGCCATCCTGTGCTCGGCGCGGCCGATTACAAGCTGGTGCACCACGCGTCGAACGGGCGATCGGTTTATAGTTTTTGCATGTGCCCCGGCGGGCGCGTGGTCGCGGCAACATCGGAAGCCGGCTGCGTCGCCACCAACGGCATGAGCCAATATTCCCGCGCCGAATTCAATGCCAACGCCGGGATCGTCGTCGGCATCGGGCCGGAGGATTATCCGGGCGACATTCTGGCAGGGGTAGAATTCCAGCGGTTCTGGGAACGACGGGCCTTCCTCGCCGGCGGGGGGGACTACTGCGCGCCAGGACAGCTTGTGGGGGATTTCCTGGCCGGCCGGGCGTCGGTCGATTTCGGATCGGTCGTACCGTCGTACAAGCCCGGCGTGCGGCCGACCGATCTATCGGATAGCCTGCCGGATTATGCCATCGCCGCCATACGGGAGGCGCTGCCCGTCTTCGCGCGGCAAATCCCGGGCTACGCAATGGACGACGCGGTGCTGACGGGGGTGGAGACGCGGACCTCTGCCCCGGTTCGCATTACCCGCGGGCGTGGGATGGAGAGTTTGAACACGCAGGGGCTGTTCCCAGCCGGAGAAGGCGCGGGTTACGCCGGGGGCATCCTGTCGGCCGGGGTGGATGGAATCCGGGTGGCGGAGGCCGTGGCGCGGATGCTGGTCGGATAATACCGGCAGCGCGACGATCCCGTCGAAGTTGCAATGACCCACGCAGTGGCAAACCGGGGTTGTCGCCATCTCCGTTCGGAGTCAAACTGTTCTGCGTACGTGGACGCAAGACTCATCGGACATATCATGCCCCGCGAGGTCCCGTAGCCCATTCCTGTCGTTATCGGCGTGACCGGCCATCGGCAGATCGATCCGAAACATGCCAAGACCGTTTTGTCGCAAGTAGGGCCAGTCCTGGAATCGATACGAGAACAATACGGCTCGGCGCGACCTCGGGAGCAGAATCCGGCAGCGCAAAAAAGCCCGAGACGACGCTGCATGTCATGACCGCACTGGCCGAGGGCGCCGATCGAGCCGTCGCTCGGCAGGCCCTCCGCCTCGGAATTCCGATTATCGCCGTGCTTCCAATGCCGATGGATGAGTATTGCCGTCGGATGACGCCGAAAGGGCGGGCAAGCTTCTTGCAACTCCAACCCAGGGCCGCTCTGACGCTGACCTTGCCCTATCTGCCGCCCGACGCGGCCAATCCGGATCGGACCTACGAGACACGGCACTATCTTCAACTCGCGGCGTTTCTCGCCCGCCGCTCGCATGTGCTTTTGGCACTGTGGGACGGCACCGACGATACTCTTGCGTCCGGCAAGCTGCCGAATCCCGGCGGCACCGCCGACGTCGTTCGCATGCGCACCGACATGGATTATGCCGCTGCGATCGAGCAAACCAGTCCGTTATTCGGGCACACCGGGTCCGCACTTGATGCGTTGCGGCCGGGCGGAGTGTTGAGCATCGCGACACCGCGCCATTCGGGAACACCGCCGCTGCGGCCCGGGTCCGGATTGCCGGCGGCCCCGGGTGCCTGTTTCGTGTTGCAGGTCGGCACAAATGCGAGCATTGGGCCCGCGCGGTGCGATTGGGTTCCGCTTGCATCCGCCGCGCAAATCCCAGGCGCCTTCGGCAGAAAAACCGAGCAGGATTTCGAACGGTTGCGGGATTTGAACGACCGGATCGAAGAGGTCGAGGCTTCCCGGCCGGCCGCGCTGCAGATTTTTCGCAGACAGTTTGGCGACCTGAAAACCCCCGGTATCGAGCCGAAGAAGCCGCCAAGGATCGATGCCCTGAAACGGATGCAGGCGGCGGCCGACACGATGGCTTTCGACTATCAGCGCCGCCTGATCGGCCCATTCAACGCGGTCCGCCTCAGGAACCTCGCACCCCGAATTTTTACCGCTTGCCTGACCGCCTTTCAACGAAAAGGGTTCGTACCTTGGCCTAGCGTTCTCGGCTTTTACGGCATCCTGATCCCTGTGCTGGTCGTATTGTTCGAAGCCTATTCCATCATGCACGGCGGGCCGTGGTTCCTGGCCCTCTATATCGTGATTTCGGGCGGCGCCTACTTCTTCTATCTGCTTCGGTTTAGAAAAAATCCTGGCAAGACCGATGGCAAGACTATCGCGCCTTGGCCGAGGCATTGCGCGTCCAGTTATATTGGGCGGTCGCAGGCGTGCCACTCGCGGCGGGCGACGGCTATATGCGTAAACAAGATGGCGAGTTGGGGTGGATCAAATTTGCCCTACAGGGCCCCGCGATCTGGGCCACCGCACAAGCGCTCGCGATGGAGAAGCCGAATCGTTGCGCCACGATCGACGGATGGATGGTCCATCAGGCCGTTTACTTCGTGGGCCCCGATGGCAAAAGCGGCAA
>JANXMB010000039.1 GCA_025354865.1 Acetobacteraceae bacterium
GTGCCGACCTATCTGCTGACCTACCCGGTGCTGCAGGACGCCGCCATCGTGGCCGCGCTGCGCGAGCGGGTGGCGAGCGGGCAGTGCCGGGTGGGGGTGCAACTGCACGCCTGGGTGACGCCGCCGTTCGAGGAAACCGCCGAACTGCGCCATTCCTTCGCCGGCAACCTGCCGGTGGCGCTGCAGGAGCGCAAGCTGCTGGAATTGATGCGGCTGTTCCGCGCGGGCTTCGGCGAGAACCCGGTGATCTTCCGCGCTGGGCGCTACGGGCTTGGCCTGCACACGCCGGAATTGCTGGAAAAACACGGCTTCCTGATCGACACCAGCCTCGCACCCAACACCTCGTTCGCCGAGGAGGGCGGGCCGGATTTCTCCGCCAGCGACTACGCCGCCTTCTGGTTCGGCCGCAGCCGCAAGCTGCTGGAATTGCCGCTGTGCCGGGGCATCGCCGGCTGGGGCGGCCGGCCGGCCGCGCGCGCCTATCGCAGGCTGGCCGCCGCTGAGCCGCAGGGGCTGGCGCAGCGCGCGCTGTCCAGCCTGCTGGCCTGGACGCGCTGTGCCGAGCGCATCACCTTGTCGCCGGAAGGCAACGACACCGATGCGGTGCAGCGGCTGGCCAGCAGCCTGCTGCGGCGCGGGCAGAATGTGCTGGCGTTAAGCCTGCACAGTTCCTCGCTCAGCCCCGGCCACAACCCGTATGTGCGCGACGCCGCCGGGCAGGCGCGGTTTTACGCCCGGCTGTCGGCGATCCTGGACATGCTGGCCCGCCGCCACGCGGTGCGTTTCGTGGCGGCGGAGGAGATTCCGGGGCTGCTGGGGAGATCGGAGCGGGCGGACCTGTAACGCGCGGGCAGACTATTACGCGTACGCGGCGATGATGTCGCGCACCCGTGCGACCGCCGGGATATCGAACGCCTCGCGCGGATAACCCGCGTATAACGCGTAGCTTTCCGCAATAAATTCGGGCAATCGCACGAGAGCGCTGCGGCCTTCCAGTATTCGCGGGCCGCCGGCTCGCTTGAACACGTAGCTGCCTGTAATCCCAACCGCGCGAGCAAGTTCAGGGTAGGTGGGCCAGATCGTGTTGTTCTCCAACATGTCATAGTCCAAGTTTGGCGTTGCGGTGCCTTGCGCAATCCAACCGGATTTTATCGCGATTAATTTTCCGATGCTTGCTAGAACATTGATTTTAGGATGATTGATCGTGTGCATGAAGGGTCCACTCGATAGCCATGTGGAGAGCTCCTGTTCAATATCCCAACCAGCAGCTTGCGTGTGTTTTTGTAGAAATAGCAAAGCTTTATCGAATTCAAGAAAATATCCAAGCTTGCGATATACAAATGCATTGAACAGACTCAGAGCCCTATCTCTCGTCATGCCTTGCGAAAAAGCCGCCGCGGCGATTGCCGAATGATAGGAACCAACTGGCGACAGTAATATCGTTTGTTGCGATTGTATATAAATGCAATCTGGATGAAAACCGGTGAACGCCATTGATGGCAACAACTGCAGATTTTTGAAGCGTTGCTGTAGCGCCGAGGTGCTCAATGAACCATAATCATCCGGTAGAAAATGGCTGAATACCGCGCTGCAGCCATCCAAGAGCAGCTCGGCGTCGGCAAGCCGGTTCTGGTTGCGGAAAATTGGAGCTTCGATAGCGACGATCTCGGCGTCATCAAGCAGATGCACCAACGCATCGCCGATGCCGTGAACTTGGCAAATGCCAACCAGTGCAATGCGCATTTAGCTGACGATCGCTTCTTCGTCGCAAATCACAGCAGCCACCGAGGCCAACCGTGCGGTATCTTCTTGGGTTAACGGGGCGGGCCTCTCGGGTGTGATGCCGTGCGCCGCCGGGGGCGGTGAGGCGGTCAACACTGGCTGGTTTGCCGATGACAAGTAATGCTTGGTAAAAATCGACATGACGTAGGCGACGCCTTCATCGGTGACCTCCCGCAGATCGGGGGCATAATAACGCCCGCCGGTTTGCGGGCCGGTAATGATCTCGTACGACGGGAAATAGGCTACCTGTTTGTGGCGGCGGCAAATGTCGTCAGCAGCAGCCCGCAGGATGCTTTTGCTCGCGATGGTGGACACCAGAACGTGCCGTTCTTCATACGTAGCGATCAGCGCCACCGGAGACACGGTCAGGATGACCTTCGCCGCCGGATTCACGGTCTGGAATTTTTCCAGAAACTGGTCGAGATCGGCAATAACCTCCGCAACGCCAAGGTTATGAAACACCGCCTCGCTGCTGTGCTCGCCGGATGCCACGACCCCGGGGGCCAGCGGAAAGGCGCTGCCGTCGGTGGTGTCGAGCCATGTTTCGGTCAGCCCGAGGGTAAAAATAAACACGTCGCACTGTTCGAACATCTGCCGCACGGCGGCAAAATGCCGTTCGCGATCAGCGTGGAGCAGTTCGACGCTGGCGAAGCCACCGGCCTGGATGCGCGGCCGGAACGGATCGATGAACCCGCCCTCCTTGCCGTTCCACCAATCGGGCTTTGGCCGCTTCAAGCCATAGGCGCGGTCGAACAGTTGCAGCAATTGGCGCGACGTATAAACGTTGCCGAACCGCGCAGGGAACATGCCGTAGCTTTCATCGCCGGTTCCGGGTTTGGCCTGGTAAGTCTCGGTGACCAGATACCGTAAGCCCTGCGCCATCAATGTCCGCGAGATGTGCTGGGCAAAGCAACTTCCGGCGGTTGCGACCGCATCGGCCTAGCCGATCCGGAACGGCGTGGCGGCCACAGGATCGACGCCACCCACAACACAATCGCTCACACCGGCTTTCCAGAACGTGTGGGGCGGACGGTTCCGGTAGGGATTGGACATCGTAGCCTCATGTGTTCGGCCCACTGCATGGTGGGTCAAGCCTCAGAAGAAGTGTTTGCCCTACCGCTGCGGGTGAGTCCACCTTCGCCGGCTTCGGGAAGCTTTCCCGCGCGGCGTCTGCGCAACGCCGAATTCGTGTTCGTCTCGGTGTGCCGCCTGTTGGTGGCGGCAATTCGATGCGCGAGTCGGCCTTCGTCACGCGCCCGGGATTGCCGCAGGCACCGTGGGCCTTCCGTCGATGGCGACTTCGTAGTAGAAGGTTAGGTAGCCGCTATTTTAATCTGCCGGAGTGTGCGCATGAACACGACCCCCAATAGCGACATCATCGATGTAAAAGACCTGATAGAATCTTTCGATTTTGATGAGCATGTACGGCGCTCAGACGCGTATTTCGCCACATTGCAGCCGGATGACTGGAGATTTTATAAGCCATTTTATGGACCGTCGGCGATTTCTGGCGTTCTAGTCAAAATTGGGCAAATGTTTGATTTGGCTGCGCTATATCACGGCGCTACGGTGATGGATTTTGGCTGTGGGACAGCGTGGCTATCGCGAATTGTAGCCCGCCTAGGATGTAATGCAATAGCAGTTGATGTAGCGCAAACGCCGTTGCGGATGGCCGATGATTTTACCCGGCGCACCCAGCCGGATTTAGCCGATAAAATTACTTACTCCGTTTATGATAGCCAACATATAGATCTTCCTGATGAATCGGTGGATTGCATACTTTGCCATGACGCCTTTCATCACGTTGCCGATCAAAAAATAACCTTGACCGAACTATATCGCGTTCTTCGCCCGGAGGGCCGGGCAGTCTTTGTGGAGCCGGGACCGAACCATTCCCGTTCGCCGATGTCGCAATTTGAAATGCGCAATTACGGAGTTATCGAGAATGATATTCGGATCGAGCAAATCGACGAAATAGCGCGCGAAGTCGGCTTTTATCGGCTTGATGTGTCGTTGTTCGCAGTGCGCGGTCACGCCATTCCGGTCGCGCATTACATGCAGATATACAAGAGAGAGGTCGAGAGCGCGCAGCAGTTCGCCCCAGATGCACCAGCGATTTATCGTAGTTTAGCAATGGGTTCGATATTGAATGAGCGTATATTTGTGATTTATAAGTCAAAAGATTCATTGCAGTCGGATAGCCGCCGGCATGATGGAACGCTGGGCTCGATCAAGGTATTAAACGCCACAAAATCGGAAGGGTCCTTGATCTTGGATGTTGAAATTACGAATACTGGCAGGACCATTTGGCGGCCGTCTGGCTCTGGCCACGGTGCGGTTAATCTCGGGTTGCAGTTGTACAGTGAAAAAAAATTAGCAGTGGAAAATTTTATGCGACATAATTTTTTAACCGAACGTCTCCGGCCTGAGGAGACAGTCGTCACTCGGGTTGTGTGCAAAAAGCCGATTCCGGCGGAGCATCAGTTGCGTCTTAATCTGGTCGCCGAGAATGTCCTTTGGTTTAATACACCGGGGGGTGGCGTGCTTGTCGAGATGCCGATTTAGAATATATTATCTCAAGCATATGAAAAATTGAGCGGTCTAATACACTTCTAACCGACGGCTTTGACGATCTACGGGACCGGCTGCCGCCGGAGCTTGCGCCAGCCAGTCCCGTTCGCAATCAGAGGGTAAACTGCTGCTGGAATTCCGTGCTGTTCAGCAGAATGTTGCGAAGCTCATCATCTGACTGGGCCGACGGCATCACGGCGGCGGAGCCCGGGTCGCGGCCCAGGATCCAACGGAATGCCTCGCGCAGCGCCGAGTCTGGAAGCGGTTCGCCGCCAAGGCTGCGGGGAACCGGCGTGCTGCCCAGAATTTGGCGATATTTTTCGCGAAATTCGTTCGCCCGTAAGAACTCCCGGCGCAGTTCCGCTGCGTCCGGGCAGCGCAGATGCCCCGTGATTGCCGCTTCGGTTTCCGGCTCGCGGCCCAAAAGCCAGCGATAGGCTGCAATCACGTCGTCGCGTGTCACTCCGTCCAGCGGCTTGGCGAACTCGGCGAGCAGTGCTGCGTCCGGCCAGTCGATGGTAACGAATTCGCGCGCCCGAACCAGATTGCCGGTGCGCGCCACCCCGGCACGAATCGCTTCGCGGGCGGCTTCGTCATTGCCTCGGCTGCGCTCAAACCCCGCCAGCGACAGATAGGCATCAAGAAACCATGGCGCGTCGGCGATCAGCTTTTCCAGGACGGCGTAGCCTGCCTCATTCTGTCCGGCGCCGCACAGGGCGTCGGCGTGCAATTGCCGTACGGCCAGCCACAAATCGGGCTGTCCGGCGATAGTCTGGATCGCGGCGACCGCACCTGCGAAATCCTTCCGCTGCATCGCCCGCAGGGTCCGATAGATAGCGCTCACTCCGCCGGAAGCGCAATCGGCTGCAGCCCACGGCGGATAGCCCAGGTAATCGGCATCGTGCTGCACGATGCTGGCGAACTCGCGATAGAGCACCGGATCGTAGTATTTGCTGGTCTCAAGCTTGCGGGTCGTGAATGCCGTGCGGTCGGCCGAGGAGATGCGGATCTGCTCGGCACCGCAGGTCAATTCAGCGGCGCTGACGTCCAGTTCGAGGCGCGCGAACAACTGGGCCAGGCAGTCGCGCGGGTCGGCCAGCAGGGTCTCGTAGCGCAGCAGCAGCGTGCCGCTGCGGTTGGGCCGGAGCCATTTTTCCGCGAAGCCGACGTTGTAGAATGCCTCGATCGCCAGGAAATATTGCAGATAGGCGGTCGAATGGGCCATCTTGTGATAGCGAAGGTCCAGTTCGTAATTGGACAGCGAGCGCATGGTCGGTTCGCGGAATTGCACCAATGTCAGATCGACACCGTCCGGTATCGGGTCGCGCAGGCTGCTGTCATGGCTTTTTTGCAGGAACAGCGCGTAGCCTTGCGCCGCGAATTCAAGCCGCCGCGAACATGGGATGCGATGGCAGCAGTCCGGTTCGGTATAAAACTCGCAATAGCGGAACCGCTCCGGCCAAGCTGCCCGCAGCATCATCTCCACGACATGGTGGCCGGATCGGGGCTGGCTGACTGAGAAGACGCTTTTCAGCGGCTGAGACTCTGACACGCGATGTTGGTCCTGGAGTAGTGGTTGAGCGGCCTAAAAAACCCACTGCCCTATGCACCGAACAGCAGGATTGCTATATCGTTATATAAGCTGGCGCGGCGAGTTCATTAAGATGCGCGGAACGCCCTGCGCAAGGGCGATGTCTTGTGGCGATCCCCGTGCAGAATTTCCCCTCCTCTGGTCAACACTATCCTGGCTCGCGTATCGATGTGCTCAAGCATTTGGCAAACGCTGCTATGATTTGGCGGCTTGGCGTCCAGAGGCGCCGGCTGAGCGGCTGATCCGCCGCCTGCTTCATCGCATGGGCCAGTTCGGCGATGCGCCTGAGGTTGTTCAGTTCGCTTTGGCCGCGCCGCCGGTCCGGCTTCTTGCCACCCGCACCCCATTTTCCTATTATATTGATAGGTTTTTATGCAGGCCGTTATGACCGCTCCGCTCGCCATCATGTCTTTCGACCGCCCGGCCTTTCTGGAACAGGTGCTGGAATCGCTCAAGGCGCAGCGTGGCGGTGCGATGGACGGGCGGGAAGTGCATTTGTTCCAGGATGGCGCGGTCAACCGCTACAGCGGCATCACTTATGCCGACGCGGCGGACATCGACAAATGCGTGGCGATTTTCCACGCAGCGTTCCCCGGCGGCAAGGTGCATCGCAGCGAGGATAATATCGGTGTCTGCGAGAATTTTCTGCGCGCCGAAGAATATTTTTCAACGAACACAATGCAGAGTGCGTCTATTTCTTCGAAGACGATATGATATTGTCGCCGGTCTATCTTGAGATGATGGATATCCTGCGCGCCTATGCCGAAGCCTCGCCGCGCATTGCCTACTTCGCGGCCTACGGCGACCATTACGCCAAGCCGGAGGAGATCGAGGAACGGCGGCGGCAGTTGGTGACCATCGACCATCATTGGGGCTTTGGCCTGCTGCGGCGGCACTGGCTGAAAATCAACGCTGCGCTGGCGGATTATTACCAGATGGTGGTGGGTCAAGATTACACGCGGCGCAACCATCGGGCGATTTACGAGTACTACCAGCAGTTCGGCGCCGCCCCGCGGGGATCGTCGCAGGATGCCGCCAAGGCGTTCGCCTGCGACCGGCTCGGCCTGTGGCGCTGCCGCACCTTCGCGCCGTTCGCCCGCTATATCGGCACCACCGGCGCGCATATGACGCCGGAAGCCTTCGAGAAGCTGGGCTTCGGCAAGACCGTGGCGTTGCAGGAGCCGATCGTCGATCTCGACTTCCCGAGCGAGGAGCGCGTCGCCGCCTTCCTGGCCGAACTGCGCCGGTTGTTCCAAGAAATATTCGAGAAGGAGTTGCCAGCCCTGATGCCCACGCTGCCGGCCCGCGAGCTAAGCCCGATGCGCATTTGCACGCCCGAGGATGTGCGCGCCGCCTACAACCTGCTACTGGCGCGCGATCCGGAATCCCAGACCATCATCGATAGCCATGCTGGGCAGAAATCGGTGTTCGTGTTCATTCGCGGCCTGCTGCGCTCGCGCGAGTTCAACGATCTGGTCAAGCGGGTTTACGTGCCGGATTAGCCCGCGCTAACCCTGGCTCGCCCACTCCACCACCGGGGCCGCCATCCGCTCCCAGCCGAACGTCGCCGCGTGGTCCACCGCCAGCGGGGCCAGTTCGGCGATGCGCCTCGGGTTGTCCAGTTCGGCGAAGCCGGCGGCGAAGTCGCTGGGCGACAGCGG
>JANXMB010000110.1 GCA_025354865.1 Acetobacteraceae bacterium
TCGCCCTATGTCTCGCCGTAAGCCCAAAGGCCGCCCGATCGACGGGTGGCTTATCGTCGATAAGCCGCCGGGCATGACCAGCACCGACGTGGTCAACCGTGTCAAACGCATTTTCGATGCTCAGAAGGCCGGGCATGGGGGCACGCTCGACCCGCTCGCGACCGGGGTTCTGCCGATCGCGTTCGGCGCGGCGACGAAAACCGTGCCCTACGCGATGGACGGCACCAAGCTCTATCGCTTCACCCTGAAGCTGGGCGATGGCCGGGACACCGACGACGCCGATGGGGAAACGGTGGAAACATCCGATGTGCGCCCCACGGACGATCAGTTGCGGGCTGCGTTGCCGGCGTTCCGGGGCGATATCATGCAGATTCCGCCGGTCTATTCGGCGATCAAGGTCGCGGGGGAGCGTGCCTACGACATGGCGCGCGAAGGCCGGGCGCCAGTGCTGGAGCCGCGCCCGGCGCGGGTCGATAGGTTCGAGCTGATCGAGCGTTTGGATGTCGATACGGCGGTGTTCGAGGTCGCGTCGGGTAAGGGGGTGTACATGCGCAGCCTCGCGCGCGATCTGGCCAAGGCTTGCGGTACGGTTGGCCACGTCGCGGCCCTGCGCCGGCTGCGGGTCGGCCCTTTCCTGGAGGCCGCTTCGATTCCGCTGGACAAACTGCGCGCGGCGGAGGATACCGCGCCAGCTTCCCCGGACCTTCTGCTTCCGGTCGTGACCGCGCTGGCCGACATCCCGGCGCTGGCCCTGACCGAGACAGAGGCCGTCGACCTCAAGCATGGTCAGGCCATTAGCCTGATAGCGCTGATGGGTCGGATTCCTGGCAATGCCGATCCCAATGGTGGGTTGGTGCGCGCCATGGCGGGGGGCCGCGTGATCGGGTTGGCCCGTCTGGAAGACGGCCTGATGAAGCCCGAGCGGGTGCTGTAAGGCCCCCATCCCGCGCTTCCTTCAATCCTCAACATGGAGTGCACACGATGTCGATTACGGCCGAGCGCCGCACGGCGCTTATCGGAGATTTCAAGACCAATCAGGACGATACCGGTAGCCCGGAAGTGCAAGTTGCGCTGTTGTCCGAACGGATCGTCAACCTGACGGAACATCTGAAGACGCACGCGAAGGACTTCCATTCGCGCCGCGGTCTGCTGATGCTGGTTGGTCGGCGCCGCCGGCTGCTGGATTACCTGAAGGGCAAAAACCACGATCGTTATAGCGCGCTGATCGGCCGCCTCGGCCTGCGTCGTTAACACGAGGTGACAAAACGGCTGCTCGCCTCCTATAGGGGAGGGCAGCCAGACTGCCCCCGCGTCATCGTGATTCGGGGTAACGCCGCGACAAACGGCGGAGCGTCAGACCAACCGAACCGGCACGCCCCCGAAGGGAGCGGGAACCGCGACGGCGTTTCCGGCCACACGGCACGCGGGCGCGCAGCCCTGACAGCGCGTAGCCCGCACTCCTGGTGACCCGAGACGCCGCCTCCCGTCCGCGAAGGGAACGATCGGGTCGTACGGCTTGCCGTCCGCCGCCGCGCATCCAAAGGACAAACGTATGTTCAATTACTTCCGCAAGGAAATCGAATGGGGCGGCCGCAAGCTGGTCCTCGAAACCGGTAAGATCGCTCGGCAAGCCGACGGGTCTGTCATGGTCAGCTATGGCGAGACCATCGTGCTCTGCACCGTCGTTGGCGTGAAAACCGCCAAGCCGGGCCAGGATTTCTTCCCCCTCACGGTCAATTACCAGGAAAAAGCTTTCGCGGCTGGCAAAATTCCCGGCGGCTTCTTCAAGCGCGAAGGTCGCCCGTCCGAAGCCGAGGTGCTGAAAAGCCGCCTGATCGATCGCCCGATCCGCCCGCTGTTCCCCGAGGGCTTCCGCAATGAGGTCCAGATCGTCGCCACCGTGTTGTCGCACGACATGGAAAACGACCCCGATGTCGTCGCGCTGATCGGCTGCTCCGCCGCGCTGACCCTGTCCGGCATCCCCTTCTTCGGCCCCGTGGCGGCTGCCCGCGTCGGCTACAAGGCCGGCGAATACGTGCTGAACCCGATCATGGCGGAAGCCAAGACGGGCGACCTCGAACTAGTCGTCGCCGGCACCCAAGAAGGTGTGCTGATGGTCGAGTCCGAAGCCCGCGAGTTGCCCGAGGATGTCATGCTCGGCGCCGTCGCCTTCGGCCATGCGTCGTTCCAGCCGGTGATCCAGGCGATCGTCGAACTCGCCGAACACGCCGCCAAAGAGCCTTGGGCGCTGACCGAAAAACCCGAATCCGAAATCGCGCTGGCCGCACGTGCCGACGCTGTGGCGCGCGCTTCCCTGGCCGAAGCCTACCAGGAGCGGGTGAAGCAAGCCCGTTACAGCAAGGTCGGTGCCGCCAAGAAGGCCGCGATTGCTGCGCTGGCGGCAGAAGGTCTGGACGTCGCCAAGGCCGGCGCGGTTCTGCACGACCTGGAAGCCGACGTCGTCCGCAATGCCATTCTGGACACCGGTATCCGCATCGATGGCCGCGACACCCGCACCGTCCGCCCGATCATGGCGGAAGTCGGCATTCTGCCGCGCGCGCATGGTTCCTCGCTGTTCACCCGTGGGGAGACGCAGGCGTTCTGCGTGGCCACCCTGGGTACCGGTTCGGATGAGCAGATCATCGACGCGCTTGAAGGCGAGTACCGCGAACACTTCATGCTGCATTACAACTTCCCTCCCTACTCGGTGGGCGAAGCCGGTCGCATGGGGTCCCCCGGCCGCCGCGAAGTCGGACATGGCAAGCTGGCATGGCGCGCCATTCACCCGTTGCTGCCGGCGAAAGACAAGTTCCCGTACACCCTGCGCGTGGTGTCCGAGATCACGGAATCCAACGGCTCGTCGTCCATGGCGACGGTCTGCGGCACGTCGCTGGCATTGATGGATGCCGGCGTTCCCCTGATTCGCCCCGTCGCTGGTATCGCGATGGGTCTGATCAAGGAAGACAAAGGCTACGCGGTGCTGTCCGACATCCTGGGCGATGAAGATCACCTAGGCGACATGGACTTCAAGGTGGCCGGCACCGAATTGGGTGTGACCAGCCTGCAGATGGACATCAAGATCACCTCGATCACGTTCGACATCATGAAGATCGCGTTGGATCAGGCGAAAGACGGTCGCTTGCACATCCTGGGCGAGATGGCGAAGGCCCTGACCGGCGCCCGAGGCGATGTGGCGCAAACCGCGCCGCGCATCACCACGATCCAGGTGCCGAAAGAGAAAATCCGCGAAATCATCGGCACCGGCGGCAAGGTGATCCGGGAGATCGTGGAGCAGACCGGCTGCAAGATCGACATCAACGATGATGGCACGATCAAGATTGCCTCGTCCGACCCGGAAAAGGCGCAGATGGCGATCGACAAAATCCGCGGCATCGTGGCCGAGCCGGAAATCGGCGTGATCTATAACGGCAAAGTG
>JANXMB010000044.1 GCA_025354865.1 Acetobacteraceae bacterium
AAAGGGATGACTGGCGGAGGGGATGAGATTCGAACTCACGGTACGGCTTGACGCCGTACGGCGGTTTAGCAAACCGCTGCCTTCAGCCACTCGGCCACCCCTCCGCCTGGAGAGTCATACCCGGGCGAACCCGGACACAGCGTTTGCGGAATTGCTTCTACGCACATGCCGCCGTTCGGTCAAACGGAACAACGGCATGCGCGTAAAACCGTCAGTTCAACGGCACCTCGAAGCCTTTGGCAGTGGCCGGGCGGGCCATGCAGCGGGCGTACCAAGCCTTCACATTGGGGAAGTCGGCCAGATCGACCTTGTGCCGCTCGTGCCGCCACGCCCAGCCCAGAATGGCGAAATCGGCGATCGAACACGCGCCGGCCACATACTCCTTATCGGCCAGTTGCTTATCCAGCACCCCGTACAGCCGGCGGGTTTCCTTGGAATAGCGCTCCAACCCGTATTTCTGGTCCACCGGGTTCTCAACTTGCAGGAAATGGTGGACCTGACCGGGCATCGGGCCGAACCCGCCCATCTGCCACATCAGCCATTCCAGCACCGGCACCTTCGCCCGCGTGTCGGACGGCAGGAATTGGCCGGTCTTCTCGGCGAGGTAAATCAGGATGGCGCCCGATTCGAACACGCTGATCGGTTTGCCGCCCGGCCCGTCGGTGTCCACGATGGCGGGGATACGGTTATTCGGGCTGATCGCCAGGAAGGACGGAGCGAATTGCTCGTTCTTGCCGATGTTCACGGGATGGACGCTGTAGGCCAGCCCCATTTCCTCCAACGCGACGCTAATCTTGCGGCCGTTCGGGGTGTTCCAGGTGTAAAGTTCGATCATGGACGGTCCTTTGCCTCCGACTAAGGGCGCACCATGCCCAGAGCGCTCAGCTTTTGGAAGCCTTGGCGATGGCGGCGCGTAGATCGTCCAATTCCTCGCACCCTTTGGGGCAGAGGATCGTCAATTGCGCCTCGTTCCGGCGGGCTTTTTCCATCTGGCCGGACTCGACGAACAATTCGCCTTGGTATTCGAGCGTGCCGAGGTGGTTCGGATCCAGCGCCAGCGCCTTGTCGTAATACACCCAGGCCTGCTGCCGATCGCCCGTCTTACGCAGGCAGAACCCCACCAAATTGTACAGATCGGCGTGGATGGTATTATTCAACATCGGCTTCATCGTCGCCAACGCCCCCGCATAATCCTGTGCTCGGATTTTCGCCCGAGCAACCGTCAGGTCGGGCGGCGCGTAGGGGGAGGGCGAGTCGGCGGCAAGCGCGCCGGATACCGCCCCCAGCAGCAAAACCATCGACAAACCGACGACGCATGGGCGCATGGCAACCTCCGCTTTTTTTGTTGACGCGTTTCCGATCGAACCGGCCCGCACGATGCCGCCGGCGCCGAAGCCGCACAAGCACTTTGACCTTCCGCCGCAGGACCATCATGCTGCGCGCCGAACCACCGGACGCCAGCATGAAGATCGCCACCTGGAATGTGAACTCCATTCGCCAGCGGGAAGGTCACGTCGCGCGCTGGCTCGAACGCCGGCAACCCGATTTGCTGTTCCTCCAGGAAATCAAGTGCGAGGCCCCCGCCTTCCCCGCGCTCGCCTTCCAGGGCCTGGGCTACCAAGCCGCAATCGTCGGCCAGAAATCCTACAATGGCGTCGCCGTGTTGGGCCGCATTCCGTTCGAGGTCGTGCACCGCGCGCTCCCCGGGTTGCCGGCCGACGACACCCAGGCCCGCTATATCGAGGTGCAGGCAGGCGGTCTGACCGCGATCGGCATCTATCTGCCCAACGGCAACTCCCGCGGGGAGGAAGGGTTCGCCTACAAGCTGGCCTGGATGGATCGGCTCGCGGAACGGATCGAAGCCCTGCTGGCGGCCGACACGCCGCTGATCGTCACCGGCGATTTCAACGTCGCCCCAACCGATGAGGATTATGCCAAGGGCGCCCTATCCCCCTCCGACGCCCTTGTTCGTTCGGAAACCCGTGCTCGGTTTCGCCGCATGCTGTGGGCCGGCATGACCGACGCGATCCGCGCCCTGACGCCCGAGGGTCCGGTCTACACCTTCTGGGACTATCAGGCCGCCGCCTGGGAACGGAATTCCGGGCTGCGCATCGATCACGCCTTGCTCTCCGCCGATGTGGCCGAGCGCTTGGTGTCCGCCGAACCGGACAAGATGGAGCGGGAGGTGCAGCAGCCGTCCGATCATGTGCCGGTGATGGTGGAGATCGCCTGACCGGCCGGCGCCCCAACCAGTTGGTATCAATCCCAATGGGCATCAATCCCAGTGACCGGGCGCCCAGACGTGGCGGCCGGCGCGCGGCGACCAGACCCAGCGGCCTTCGATCCACTGGCGATGGTGCGGCCGACGTTCGATATAGCGGCCGGGGTTCCAGACATATTGCCCGCCGTTCCAATGCCAATGGCCGGGCTGCCAGATGAAATGCTCCCCGCGGGACGGCGGTATCGCCTCGTGCCGCAACGGCGGGATCGGGGCATAGGCGGGCGGCGGTTGGGCAACGGCGGTGCCGATGCCGAGCGAGAGTAACAGCACGAGCGCGGATAGGTGGCGCATGGTTCGGTGCTCCTGAGCGCGATCGCCGAGGGCCGGGATCGCGCGGTCGAGCCGCCGTTAGCGCAGCGAACGGCGGCCGACCATCCCGACGGACCTCACAAATCCGCGTAGCAATGCGTCTCGGCCGCCGCGCCGGGATGGGTCAGCGCACCCAGATGCGCCGGGCCGACGAGTTGGGCATATTTCCAGATCGCCCCGGCATTGTAGTTGGTCGGCCGAGGCTTCCAGGCCGCGCGCCGGGCGGCGATTTCGTCCTCGGGGATCATCATGTCGATGGTCCCGGCGGCCGCATCGATCAGGATCCTGTCGCCATTCTGCAACAACGCGATCGGCCCGCCCACCGCAGCCTCCGGCCCCACATGCCCAACGCAGAAGCCCCGCGTCGCGCCGGAGAACCGACCGTCGGTGATCAGCGCCACTTCCTTTCCGCCCGACTGGCTTTGCCCGTAGATCGCGGCGGTGGTGGACAGCATCTCCCGCATGCCCGGCCCACCCTTCGGCCCCTCGTACCGGATCACGATCACGTCGCCGGCCTTGTAGGCGCGCAGGCTTACCGCTTCGAACGCTTCTTCTTCCGAATCGAAGCACAGGGCCGTGCCCTCGAACCGCAGCGCATGCGGGTCCATGCCGGCGATTTTCACGATCGCCCCGTCGGGCGCGAGGTTGCCCTTCAGCCCGACCACGCCCCCCGTCGGCGACAGCGCCTGCGACACCGGGAACACCACGTCCTGATCGGTCGGGAACACCACATCCTTGTGGTTTTCCGCCAAGGTTTTGCCCGTCACCGTCATGCAGTCGCCATGCAGCAACCCGGCATCCAGCAGCGCCTTGATCACCACCGGCACGCCGCCGATCTTATGCACATCGTAGGCGACATACCGCCCGCCGGGCTTGAGGTCGGCGATATACGGCGTCCTGCGCATGATCTCCAGCACGTCGTCCATGGTGAAAACGATGCCGGCTTCGTGCGCGATGGCCGGTAAATGCAGGCCCGCGTTGGTCGATCCCCCGGTCGCGCCCACGATCACCGCCGCGTTTTCCAGCGATTTGCGGGTGACGATGTCCCTCGGGCGGAGGTTCGCCTCGATCAATGCCATCACCGCGCGGCCCGACTCGATGGCGAATCGATCGCGTTCCTGGTCGATCGCCGGGGCGCCCGCCGAGCCGGGCAGCGCGAGGCCGATGACCTCGGAAATCATCGCCATCGTATTCGCCGTAAACTGCCCCCCGCACGCCCCCGCGCTCGGGCACGCCACGCATTCCAGTGCATGCAGTTCCTCGTCGGTGATTTTCCCGGCGGAGTGTTGGCCCACGGCTTCGAACACATCCACCACGGTGACGTCGTGGCCGTCGTGATGCCCCGGCATGATGGACCCGCCATACATGAAGACGGCGGGCACATTCAGTCGCAGCATCGCCATCATCATGCCCGGCAACGACTTGTCGCAGCCCGCGAGGCCCACCAGCCCGTCGTAGCAATGCCCGCGCATGGTCAGTTCCACGCTATCGGCAATCAAATCCCGAGACACCAGCGAGGATTTCATCCCCTGGTGCCCCATGGCGATGCCGTCGGTGACGGTGATGGTGGTGAATTCCCGCGGCGCGCCCTCGGCTTCCTTGACCCCGATCTTCACCGATTGCGCCTGCCGCGACAGCGCGATGTTGCAGGGCGCGGCTTCGTTCCAACAGGTGGCAACGCCGACCAGGGGCTGGGCGATTTCCTCGGCCGTCATGCCCATGGCGTAGTAGTAGCTGCGATGCGGCGCGCGGGTTGGCCCGAGCGTGACGTGCCGCGACGGCATCTTCGATTTATCCCACTGCTTGGCCATGGCGTCGTTCCCCTGGTGTGTATGAGAAGGGGTTATAGCGCAGATGGGGTGGGACGGTAGCGTGGGATTGCGGCTGCTTTTGCCGCGCTCGGCGTTAATATCGCGCGCGTCTCGATGCCAACCTCGGTGACAGAGGCGATCGAATCCTTGTTCATGGGAACAGGCTCGTCTTCTACCAGCAGGCCGAACCTCTGCCTCTCATGCAAGCGGTCGGCCGCATTCGACGTCAAAAACGAAGCTCAGCGGTAGTCGTAACGATAGGACGTGGGTGCGTGTTGACGGTCACCTCGACCTCCAGCCCGAGCCGGGCGAGGATCGTCATCAGCCGATCGATCGTGAAGCGTCCGAGGTTGGCTTTGCGGATACGGCTGAAGTCGGCCGCCGCGACGCCGGTCACCTCCTGCGCCGCACGCACGGTCAGCGCGCGTTCGTCCAATACGCCGATGATCCGCGCCGCCAACAGGGACCGAAGCTGCTCCCGATCGGCGTCGGGGTGGCCGAGGTCGCGGAACACATTGCCGCTGCCCCGGACGATATCGGTGTCGTCGCTCATTGCAGCATCTCCCTCAATCGTTTTAGGCGTCGATAAATCAGATCGATCTCCTGCTTTGGCGTTTCGATTCCGGATTTCGATTTTTTCTGGAAGGCGTGCACAATCCAAATGTCATCGTCGATCTGCAAGGCGTAGATAACGCGGAACGCATCGCCGCGATGTTTCAGCGCCAATTCCATCACACCCGACCCCAGGACCGCCCCAACCTGCGCCTGCGCCACGGGTCCGGCGTGTCGCTGGTGTTGAGCTTGAGCGACGGGGACGCGGGGTAGTCGAGCGCTTTGGGGACGGCTGGC
>JANXMB010000070.1 GCA_025354865.1 Acetobacteraceae bacterium
CATCGCGCTCGTGTCAGATCGCGCGATTCAGACCTCCGGCGTGCCGCCTCCGATCATCGCGCTCGTGTCAGATCGCGCGATTCAGACCTCCGGCGTGCCGCCTCCGATCATCGCGCTCGTGTCAGATCGCGCGATTCAGACCTCCGGCGTGCCGCCTCCGATCATCGCGCTCCTAGCCAAACGTCGATAGCAGATCGTCCACCTGCCCCGGCGTTAGCAGCCGGGGGGCAGCGCCGCGCAGCAGCAGAAACAGTTTCGCCGCTTCCTCCAGTTCCTCCGCCGCATACACGGCATCGGTCAGCGTCTTGCCCGACACCACGGGTCCATGGTTCGCCAGCAGTACCGCCCGAGCGGTTTTCGCCGCCGCGTGAATGGCCGGTTCCATGGTCGGATCGCCGGGGCGATAATACTCGACGATCGGCATGGTGCGGCCGACCCGCATGACGAAATACGGCGTCAGCGGCGGAATGGGGTTGCCAGGATCGACATCCGGCAGACAAGAAACCGCCGTCGCCTGGGTCGAGTGCAGGTGTACCACCGCCCCGGCGTCGTCCCGCGCGGTATAGAAGGCGCGGTGCATAAACACCTCTTTCGACGGTTTGTCGCCGCCGATGTGCTGGAAATCCGCGTCCAGTTTCGAAATGCGCTCCGCCGCCAGCGAACCGAGGCTCGAATTCGTAGGCGTGATCAGATAGCCGCCGTCGTCCAGCCGCGTGCTGATATTGCCGGCACTGCCGACGGAGAAGCCGCGAGCGAACAGGCTGCCGGCCAGACGGACGAGCAATGCGCGGGTTTCGGCCTCGTTCATCTCAGGCCCCCAATACGTCGAACGCTTTAACGAAGAAGTCGGGCGCACCGAAATTGCCGGATTTCAGCGCCAGCATCAGCGGCGGGCCGGAACCCTCGGCCAAGGTCCATGGCACGCCAGGATCGATTTCCGGCCCAATCCGCAAGGACCGCACCCCTAATTGCCGGACGGCGGCGCCGGACGTTTCGCCACCCGCGACCACCATCCGGCGCACGCCGCGCGCCACGAGTTCGGCGGCGATGCGGGCCATGGCATCCTCGATCAGGGTCCCGGCGGCGTCGCGCCCCAACCGCGCTTGCAAGGCCGCGACTTTTTCCGGCGGCGCCGAGGCAGCAACGACGATCGGTGCGGCGCCCAGCCGGCCTTCCGCCCAATCAAGCGCACTTTTGGCCAGCGCAGCCGCATCCGGTGTCGCCAACGGATCGAGTTCGAAGACGGCCAGATGCTCCCGAGCACGGCCGAGTTGCATGAGCGTGGCGCGCGAGCAGGAGCCGGAGAGGACAGCCGTATGCCCGGCAACCGATGGCAGCACCGAGGGATCGCCGGCTTCCGGCAACGACCCCGCCCGCCGAAAATTCCCCGGCAACCCCATCGCAATCCCAGACCCGCCGGTGATCAGCGCGTGGTGCTCCGCTGCCTCCCCGATCGCGACCAGATGCGCGTCGCTGACCGCATCGACAATGGCATAGCGGCGGCCCTGCTCTTTCAGACCCGTCAGCGCACGCCTTATCGCGACGGCGCCTTGCTCGACGGTGCCGAACGGCACCAGCCCGACGGTGCCATCGGTCTGACGCGACAGCACGCGCACCAGATTGGCATCCTTCATCGGGGTCAGCGGATGGTTTTCCATCCCCGACTCGTTCAGCAGCACCCCTCCGGCGAACAAATGCCCGAGATAGACGGTGCGCGCGTTGGTCGGGAACGCGGGACAGGCGAGTGCGAAGCCGCAGCCAAGTGCCTCGATCAAGGCGTCGGCCACCGGGCCGATATTGCCCTGATCGGTGCTATCGAAGGTGGAGCAGTATTTGAAAAAGAACTGCCGCGCCCCGGCGGCCTGCAACCATTTCAGCGCCGCGAGGCTTTGGTCCACGGCTTCGCGCACCGGGGCGGTACGGGATTTCAACGCCACAACCACCGCGTCGGCGTCGGGCGGCACATCGTTCGGTCCGGGCACCCCGATCAGCTGCACCGTCCGCATGCCGCCCCGCACCAGCATGGAACAGAGGTCGGTGGCCCCGGTAAAATCATCGGCGATCGCGCCCAGCAACATGATTGGGAGTCCTTAATATAGAGTACCCGGCCGCCAACGCGCCGGGTCGAAGGCGGATTCGTTCGCCGCCGCGTCGCGCCACGCTGCGATCGCACGGCCATTCATGGAGCGATCTTCGTGCCGGACGATGCGAGGGCGTTGGCGAACAAAGCCGCGCCATCCGCCCAGGACGGCAATGTCTGGCCCCGTTTCCACGCCTCCTCGGCGATTTCCTGCCGCAGTTCGGCGCTGAAGATCAGCCGGCGCAGCGACTTCGACACCTGATCGACATCGCCGACCGGGCAGGCCAGTCCGGCATCTTGGGTCAGCAGCGCGCCGGCCGCCCCGCCTTTGGTCACGACCATGGGCAAGCCGCGCTTCAACGCCTCGGCCACGACCATGCCGTATCCCTCGTAATGCGTTGCCAGGGCGAAAACATCGGCGGATTGCCACAATGCCTCCAGCGCGTCGCCCACGACGGTGCCTGTGAACCGGACCCGGTCGGACAGGCCCAATGCGCGCACCAGGGTATGGAGATCGGCCGAGCAGGCGGGGTCGGCGGATTCGGAGCCGACGAGCGTCAGATGCCAATTCAGATCGAACAGACGGGCCAGCGCGCGAATCAGCAGGTCGTGCCCCTTGCGCGGGATCAAGGTGCCGATCGACAGCACCTCGCAGGTCGGGCCGGCCGATCCGATGGCACGCGGGGCTTCGTCGGTGCCGGGTTCGACGATCGCGATGCGGGCGGGATCGACGCCGAAATCCTTCGCCAGCGTCTCCGCAGTGGGTGCGCTGGTGACGATCGCGACCCGCAGCCGCCGGAACAGCCTAGATTCGATCTCCCGCAAGCGGCTCTGCTCGGCATCCGCCAGCCCGCGTTCCATCGATGTCGGGTGGTGGATCAGTCCCACGGCGCCGATCGCCGCCAAAGCATCGTCGAGACCGGCGAAGGCCGGCAAGGCCAGACCGTCGATCACAACTTTGGTGCCGAGGGGCAGCCGGTCCAAGGCCGCACAGGCGGCGTCGCGCGCGATGGAATCGGCGACGGGATGGGTGCCCGGCAGTTCGATCGCCACGGCGTCGTGTCCAAGGGCGCGCAGACCGGCAACAATCCGGCGGTCGTAGCCGTAGCCGCCGGACACGGCGGTAAACGGGGCGGGGACGATCAATGTAACGTGCATCCGCCCAGTCTAGCGCGCCGCGACGCGGTAATCGACCCTTACGATCCCTCGATCACATTGCCGAACCGGATCCAGGTCTTGCCGTCCCATTTCTGGAGCTGCATGGCCTTGATCGGGTGGAAATTGGTCGGGCTGGTGTTCACCTTGATGCCGGGCAGCAGCACGGGGTCGTAGGCGTCGTGCAGGTTCGTCGCCTGTTTCATGATGTTGGGACGCGAGAAATCGCCCTCGCACTGCTTCAGAACCTGCCACATGACCATGCTGACACCGTACGCGAAGACGTAGTTCGCGTCGGTCAAATCGCCGCCCGGGATGTACTTCGCCATGAAGGCGCGCCACTCGTTCATCCCCTTGTCGTCGTTGAACGAGGGGTCGGTGGGGTCCTTCATGTAGCCGGTGGTGATAATGCCCACGCCGTTTTCCGGACCGGCCGGAGTCATCACCGCGCCAACCGAAATCGACACGTTGGTCAGGAAGAAGGTCGGGTGCCAGTTCAATTCGTGCACCTTCCGAATCGCCTGTGCGGCAAACTTCGGCGTGGCGGCAACCAGCAGGAAGTCGGCACCCGAGGCTTGCAACGCCGTGATCTGGCTGTCGATCGTCGCGTCCGAGGTCTCGTAGCTCACGACCTTGACCACGGTGGCGTCGTACTTGTCGCCCAGGGTATCCTTCACACCGGCCGGGTAATCCTTACCGAAATCGTCGTTCTGGTAGAGGATCGCCAGCTTGCCCTTCGGGTTCTGGGCCAGCATGTATTTGGTATAAATCTGCGCTTCCGTGCGATAGCTGGGCTGGTAGCCCATGGTCCAGGGGAAGTGCTCGTGATCGCCCCATTTATCCGCGCCGGTCGAAATCAGCAGATGCGGCACCTTCTTCTGGTTCACATACCGGTGGATGGCGGTGTTGGTGGGCGTGCCGAGGGTGTTGAACAAAAACGCCACTTGGTCTTCTTCCACCAGCCGGCGCACCTGCTCCACCGTCTTGGGCGGCGCATAGCCGTCGTCGTAGGACAGGAATTCGATCTGCCGGCCACCGACGCCGCCTTGTTCGTTGACCATCTTGAAGAAGGCCGCTTCGGTCTTGGCGATCACGCCATAGGCCGAGGCCGGCCCGCTATAGGCGTTGGTATTCCCGATCTTGAGCGTGGTGGCCGTCACCCCGGGCGTATCGGCGGCGAAAGCGATCCCGCTGGCGGCAAGCAATGCGGCCGCGATGGCGAAGCGTCTGAGCACGGAAATCCCTCCTGTCTGTGTTACCTGCGTTGTGCCGGAAATCGTCTCAGGATGGAAGATACGTTGGGCCGAAGGACGTTGGGCCGAACCATCCTTGGCCCCACCAACGCGCCAAAAACCCGGCAATGCCGCTACGCCCGCGCGGTCGCGAGGATACGACCCGGCCGACGCCCGAGGGGACATCAAGCGCAGAGGGGGCGGTCGGGCTGGTGAGCTTGTCGATCGCGGTGCGAATCCGCCCGCGCGCGCGGTGTAGCAGCACGCGCTGGTTCTCGGCCGTGATCCCCAGAATTTCGCAGGCCTCATCGGCGTCGCGGCCTTCCATGTCGCGCAGCAGGATCACCGCCTTTTGGCCGGCCGGCAGCCCGTCCACAATCTCCTGCACATGGTCCCAAAGCTGCCGACCGCCCACAATCCGCTCCGGGCTGATTTCGTCCCACAGCCTTGGCGCCTCGGTCCAATGCCCGTCCGCCGCGAAGGACGACGCGGGGACCGCACGCTCCCCCGATTGGGCGCCGTCGAGGATCGCCGGCAAGCCGACCGTCCGGCCTTCCCGGCCAATACGGGTGCGCGCGCGGTTCATCACGATGCTGAACAGCCAGGTAGTCAGCGACGACCGGCCCTCGAATCGCCCGATGTTGTTGAAAACCGCCAGCCAGGCGTCCTGCACCACTTCCTCGGCCTGCGCCTGGCTGCCGATCACCGACGCCGCGACTCTGGTCAACGACGCATGAAAACGCCGGATCAGCGCGCGGTAGGCGCCTTGGTCGCCTACCCGCAGCAGGGCGAGGAAGGCGGGATCGTCGAATTCGCTTTGGGCCATGCGGTTCCTTTATCGTACCACGATGGCAAATGGCATGTAACATGTGTAATGCGGCGGAGTCAGACGATCCAGAACCCCACCCGGACCGCACGAGGCGACCATTCCTACCTGCAAAGACATGTCGGAGCTGGCGACGGACTACCTGGAAGGCGCTTTGCCCTGGCACGCGCGGCTGCGAGCCAGGCTGCACCTGTTTTATTGCCACGCCTGCCGGCACTACGTCGATCAAATGCGCCGGACGGTGCGGTTTCTCGCCCATGGGCCGCATAAGCCCCCGCCGCCCGAGGTCGAGCAAGGCGTCCTCGACGCGATCGCCGCCGACGCGGGGAAGCCGGTTGCTGGGTCGCACGACGACAAAACCTGACCGAATCGCAGCCGATCGCGCAGGCAATCGCCACGCGATGCGGCAGAGAATGCAAATAATACATCCACATGCCGTTTTCATCCCACCGCATAGGCGATTTGGGCGATGTTGAGGCATGCCATGCGCTTCGGACAAAAAACGCACCGATGTTAACCATTTATTAACTATACGCTTGTATGGTCGCACCCTTGCCATGATCGGTCGCCCCGACCGGCAACAGGCAAAGGGATCGCAAGCCATGCGCCTACCCTATCGGCCCGACCGAAGCCATGCATCCGAACCCGGATCCGATCCGATTTCGAATTGGCACATCCGCACGTCTCCCCGACACCGCAAGATTTTCTTGCGGCAATACGCCTCGGGTACGCTAGCTTCTATTATGCGTTGCCTGGGGACCCGCAGTTCACCCTTTAGCAATGGAGCGGCTTGAATGAACACGCTCGACGATATCTTCACAGTTTACGCGCGCGGCTTCGAATCGCAGCGCGATTCCGAAATGTCGCTGGCAGAATACCTCGATATCTGCCGCGACGATCCGATGGCCTATGCCACCGCGACCGAACGCCTGCTCGCCGCAATCGGTGAGCCGCAGATGCTCGATACCTCAAAAGATGCGCGCCTCGGCCGCATCTTCATGAACCGCACGATCCGGGTTTACCCCGCTTTCTCCGAATTCTACGGGATGGAGGAGACGATCGAACGCATTGTCGGCTTCCTCCGCCACGCCGCCCAAGGCCTCGAAGAACGCAAACAGATCATGTATCTGCTCGGTCCCGTCGGCGGCGGCAAGTCGTCGCTGGCCGAGCGGCTGAAGGCTTTGATGGAGAATTATCCCATCTATGTGCTGAAAGCCGGGGACGAACTCAGCCCGGTTTTCGAAAGCCCGCTCGGCCTGTTCGATGCTGATCGCGTCGGCACATTGCTGGAAGACCGCTACGCCATCCCGCGCCGCCGCATGACCGGCATCATGAGCCCCTGGTGCCTGAAACGGTTGGACGAATTCGGCGGCGATATTTCCCGTTTCCGCGTCCAGCGCATGACCCCGTCGCGGTTGCGCCAGATCGGTGTCGCCAAAACCGAGCCGGGGGATGAGAACAACCAGGATATTTCGTCGCTGGTCGGCAAGGTCGATATTCGCAAGCTGGAGATGCATTCGCAAAACGATCCGGATGCCTACAGCTACTCCGGCGGATTGAACCGCGCGAACCAGGGGATGCTGGAATTCGTGGAAATGTTCAAAGCGCCGATCAAGATGTTGCATCCGCTGCTGACCGCAACGCAGGAAGGCAATTATATCGGCACCGAGAATATCGGCGGGATCCCGTTCTCCGGCATTATCCTCGCCCATTCCAACGAAGCGGAGTGGCAGACATTCCGGAACAACAAGAACAACGAAGCCTTCATCGACCGCATCTACGTCATTAAAGTGCCGTATTGCCTGCGGGTGTCGGAGGAAGAAAAAATCTATCAGAAGCTGGTATCCCGGTCCGAACTCGGCGCCGCGCCCTGCGCACCCTCGACCTTGCAGATGCTGGGGCAGTTTTCCGTGCTCTCGCGCCTGAAAAAGCACGAGAATTCGACCCTGTTTTCGAAGATGCGAATCTACGATGGCGAAAGCTTGAAGGAAACCGATCCGCGCGCACGTTCGTTGCAGGAATACAAAGATGCCGCCGGCATGGAAGAAGGCATGGACGGCGCATCCACCCGCTTCGCCTTCAAAGTGCTGGCCGCGACGTTCAATCACGATACCACCGAAATCGCCGCCGATCCGGTGCATCTGATGTACGTGCTGGAACAATCCATTCGGCGGGAGCAGATGCCCCAGGAAACCGAGAAGCGGTATCTGGAATTCATCAAGGGCGAACTCGCCCCGCGCTACGCCGAATTCATCGGCAACGAAATCCAGAAAGCCTACCTGGAATCCTATCACGATTACGGACAGAATCTGTTCGATCGTTACGTGTCCTATGCCGATGCCTGGATCGAGGATATCGACTTCAAGGACGCCGACACCGGTCAGATGCTCAGTCGCGAATTGCTGAACCAGGAGCTGACCAAAGTCGAAAAGCCAGCAGGCATCGCCAACCCGAAGGATTTCCGCAACGAGGTGGTGAAATTCTGCCTCCGCGCACGGGCCAACAATGCTGGCAAAAACCCGTCCTGGACCAGTTACGAAAAGATCCGGGAAGTGATCGAACGCCGCATGTTCAGCCACGTCGAAGAACTGCTGCCGGTCATCAGCTTCGGCTCGAAGAAGGACGGCGAGACCGAGAAAAAGCACACCGAATTCGTGGAGCGCATGACATCGCGCGGCTACACCGAACGGCAGGTTCGGCGGCTGGTGGAATGGTACATGCGAGTGAAACAGGCGAGCTGATATGCATATCGTCGATCGCCGGTTGAACCCCGGCGGCAAGAGCCTCGCCAACCGCCAACGGTTTATCCGACGTGCGCGCGCGACGATTACTAAATCGGTGCACGAGGCCTCGGGCGGCCGCAGCATTGCCGACAGCGACAGCGGCGGCGAATTGGTGTTGCCCGCGCAAGGCGTGCGGGAACCGTCCTTCCACCGCGCCGCGTCCGGCGGCATCCGCGATTATCTGTTGCCGGGCAATAAGGAATACGTCGTCGGCGACGAAATTCCCCGCCCGGACAACGGCGGCGGCGGCAACGGGCCGGACGCCAGCCAGGACGGCGCGGGAGACGACGAATTTCGTTTCGCCCTGTCGCGCGACGAATTCGTCGATCTCTTCCTCGACGATCTCGAACTGCCCGACCTTGCCAAGCGTCGTGTCGCCAATGTGGAAAATGTCAGCTACGAACGGGCGGGTTATTCGATCAGCGGTTCGCCGACCAATCTGGCCCTGATGCGCACGGTGCGGAACAGCCTGTCCCGCCGCATCGCGCTGCATCGCCCGAAACCCGAGGAATTGGAGGCATTGCGCACCGAGATCGAAACATTACCGCAAGGCGAACGCCGCCGCGCGCTGGAGGAAGAACTGGCGCGCAAGCAGCGCCGCACCATGCTCATTCCGTATATCGATCCTTTGGACGTTCGATACAAACGGTTCAATGCCGTGCCGAAACCGGTCGCGCAGGCGGTCATGTTCTGCCTGATGGATGTGTCGGGGTCGATGACCGAGCACATGAAGGATCTGGCGAAACGGTTTTATATCCTGCTGTATATTTTCTTGAAGCGCCGTTATAAAAACGTCGAATTGGTCTTCATCCGGCACACCCATGTCGCATCCGAAGTCGATGAGGACACCTTCTTCCACAGCCCGGAAACCGGCGGCACCGTGGTGTCCACGGCGCTGGAGGAAATGCGGCGGGTCGTGCTGGATCGTTTCGATCCCTCGGCTTGGAACATTTATGCGGCGCAGGCGTCCGACGGCGACAACACCGCTTCGGACAACGAACGCACTGCCAAATTGCTGGTCGATACGATCCTTCCGGCATGCCAATATTTCGCCTACCTCGAAGTCGGTCGCGATATCGAGCATTTCCCCCCGGGCTTCATCCGCCGCAACAGCGACCTGTGGCAAACCTACGAAGCTGTGGTGAAAGCCGGCGCCCCCTTGGCCATGCGCAAAGTCGGCCATCGCCGCGATATCTACCCGGTGTTCCGCGACCTGTTCGCCCGCAAAATCGGCTCGGAGGCGGCTGCATGAGCACGACACTGAAATCCGCCCGCCCCTTGTTCGAAGGGGCGGACTGGGAATTCTCCACCGTCCAACGTTGCCACGATGCGATCCAGGAAATCGCGGTCGGCGAAATGGGCCTCTGCGTTTATCCCAACCAGATCGAGGTCATTGGCACCGAGCAGATGCTGGACGCTTATTCTTCGATCGGCATGCCTTTATTTTACAAACACTGGTCTTTCGGCAAACATTTTGCTCGGGATGAGGCCATGTACCGCGCCGGCATGCAGGGACTGGCATACGAGATTGTCATCAATTCAAACCCATGTATCAGTTATATCATGGAAGAAAACTCCGCCACGATGCAAACGCTGGTGATCGCGCACGCAGCGTTCGGGCATAATCATTTCTTCAAAAACAACTATCTGTTCAAGCAGTGGACCGATGCCGATGGCATTCTGGATTACCTCGAATTCGCGCGGGATTACGTCCTGCAATGCGAGGAAAAATACGGCGAGACCGCTGTCGAAACCACCCTCGACGCCGCCCACGCCCTCATGAGCCATGGCGTTCATCGCTACCCCCGTGCTCGGGCCACCAATTTGCGGATGGAAGAAAAGCGGGAACGCGAACGCCGGTTGCACGACGAACAGGTCTTCAACGATCTCTGGCGCACCCTGCCCGGAAAGGCCGCAACCCGGCACGACCCGACCGCGCTTGAACGCCGCCGCGCCTTGTTGCAACTGCCGGCGGAAAACATCCTGTATTTCCTGGAAAAATCGGCGCCCAGACTGGCACCCTGGCAACGCGAATTGTTGCGCATCGTGCGACAAGTGGCGCAATATTTCTATCCGCAAGGTCAAACGAAGCTGATGAACGAGGGTTGCGCCACCTTCGTGCACTACAAAATCATGAACCGCTTGCACGAAAAGGGCCTGTTGACCGACGGGGCCATGGTGGAGTTCCTAAAATCCCACACCAATGTCGTGTTCCAACCGGATTTCGACGACCGACGTTATTCCGGCATCAATCCATATGCCCTCGGCTTCGCCATGATGCAGGATATCGAACGAATTTGTATCGAACCGACCGCCGAAGACCGGCAATACTTCCCCGACATCGCCGGCACAGAGGATGCGATGGCGGTGCTACGGGATATCTGGGCCAACTATCGCGACGAGAGCTTCATCCTTCAATACCTGAGCCCTCGGCTGATCCGCCAATTCGGCTTGTTCCATGTGCACGACGATGGCGACGCGCCCAGCCTGAAAGTCCGCTCGATCCACGACGACACCGGCTACCGCGACATCAAACGCACCCTCGCCCGACAATACGATGTCGGCTGGAGCACGCCCGACATCCAGGTGGTGGACGTCGATCTCGCCGGCGATCGTAAGCTGATCGTGCATCATCGCGTGCTGAACAAGATCCTGCTGAACGAGAACGACGCCCGCATGGTCCTGCAACATCTGGCAGATCTCTGGGGTTACGACGTGCTGATGCGCGAAATCGATGCAACCAGCGATACGGTCCTGAAGGAACATACGATATCGCCGCGCCCCGGCGCGTTCGGGTGATACAAAAAACCCCCTCTCCGCTTATGGGAGAGGGGGTTTCCTATTACTTCGATGCCATTGCTTTTTTCTTCGCCGGCCAAGCCGACAGTTCGATACGCGGCAGTTCGAAACGATCGGTGACACGGGAATACCAACCGGCGCCGTGCAGGCGGCCGATCAAATCCAGTTTCGGCGTGTCGATGTAACATTTCTCCGCGTCCAGCACGCAATCGTCCTGGACATAGATCGCCTTGACCGTGCCCAGCACGACAGCGCGATCGATGCCGACATCGACGATTACCAATCGTTCGCATTCCATCGCGACCGGCGCCTCGGCAATGCGAGGCACAGCAATATGCCTGGACGGTGCCGTGGTCAGGCCGGCTTCTTTCAACTCATCGACACCGCGCGGGAAATCGATCGCGGTCACATTCATTGCCTCCGCCAGCGCGAAGCTGCACAGATTGACCACGAATTGGCCGGTACGGCGGATATTGCCGCCGGTGTCCTTCACGTCGCCCGGGCCACGGCCTCCGATGCCGAACGCGACAACCGGCGGATTGCCGGACATGGCATTGAAGAACGAGAACGGCGCGGCATTCACGGTGCCGTCCACATCTTGGGTTGTCACCCAGGCGATCGGCCGTGGACCGATGGTGGCAACCAGCAACTTGTAAATATCTTTATTGGTCGTGTCGGCAAAATCGAACAGCATCGGTTGCTCTCCAGGGGTCGTGAAGGGCCGACCGTACCGGACCCGCCCCGTGGGGACAACCCGGGTCTTTAGGCCGCGTGTCCGGTGGTCGGATCGATCGTCTCGCGGACCTCGGCGATCTTGGACGTTGGAAAACCGCCGATCTCCGCTTGCTTGCGCATACCGTTCGACTGCGCGGCAGCACCACAAAGCGGCTCGCGTTCCATCGCGCCGGGCAAACCTATGCGGCGGGAAACGCGGCTTCCATGGCGCGCCGGTACTGGTAGGCCGAATCGGTCGTGTCGATCGCGATATCGTCCCATGTCACGGGCTGGCCTGCTGCGACATCGCGCACCAGCGGCACGCGATTGGCCAGACCGATCGGCAGGCCACCGACGCGCAAACTATCGGCGGCCGGCATCAGCTTGCCCCAGACGCACGCGCCGCCCTCCCCGTCCAGGATTTCGCCCGCCCGCAGGTTGCGCTTGGCGGTGGAAACGACATCGCCGCGGAACCCGTTGGCGACACCGGTCGGTTCCCCGCGCAAAGCGGCGGACAGGATGGAAACATTCAGCTCCAGCCCAATCAAATGGAACGGGCGGTACAACGCGGTGATTCGGCCGGAGGGATCCGTTACCACCCCGTATTCGCCGAAGCAGCGCATGGCATAATCGTTCGGCGCCTCGAACGCGACGTAGACGCCCCAGCGCAGGTCGTTGCGCACCGGGCTGCCGTCGCGATGGACGGACGAAATCACCTCCACCTGGCCGCTGTGATGCAACGCACCGAGGTTGCCGGGCCGCAGCACATCGGCGAGTTCGTGGGTACCGCAGGGGGGGAAGGCCAGCCCGGTCGGCGGCGGCGTCAGGCCGGTGGCATTGGCCACCGCCGCCATTTCGATTCCCGACTTGGTGCCGTCCAGGAATGAATTGAACATCTGCGGGTTCATCCCGCCCTGCTTCGCCTGTTCCGGAGTCAGACCGTAATAACCCCACACCGTATCGGGCGTGGAAGCGTGGTATTCGGGCATATATTTCGTGCCCTTACCGGCCGCGATCACCTTGAAGCCGCAGGACCGAGCCCAGTCCACCTGCTCGCAGATCAGCGCGGGTTGGTCGCCGTAGGCCATGGAGTAGACGGTGCCGGCGGACTCCGCATCGCGGGCCAGCAGCGGGCCGGCCAAGACATCGGCTTCGACGTTGACCATGACGATGTGCTTGCCCTCGCGGATCGCTTTGCGCGCATGGGCGATGCCAGCGGGCGCGTGGCCGGTGGCTTCCACCACGACTTCCACATCCGCAGATTCCATCATCTTCATCGCGTCGTCGGTGAAGCGTGTCGCGGCAATGCGGGCTTCGTCCCAGCCGACCCGGCGGCAGGCTTCCCGCGCCCGATCCGGCGCCAGATCGGCGATGGCCGCGACTTCCAAACCCGGCGTCGTCGGCACTTGCGACAGGAACATCGAACCGAACTTGCCGGCCCCGATCAGACCCACGCGGACCGGCCGCCCGGCCTCGTTGCGTTTTTGCAGCAGTCGGTA
>JANXMB010000085.1 GCA_025354865.1 Acetobacteraceae bacterium
CTCCACCGACAACTACAACCACAGCGTCCTGCTGGGTGTTCGCTACGCGTTCGGCGCGCCGGCTGCCCCGATGGCGCCGCCGGCCGTTCCGGCGAAGGCGGCCGAAATGGCCCGCAAGTACCTCGTGTTCTTCGACTGGGATAAGGCCAACCTGTCCGATCGCGCCCGTGGCACCATCAAGGACGCGGCGACCAACTCCGCGAAGGCCGCCTACACGAAGATCGATGTCGATGGCAACGCCGACACCACCGGCACCCCGGCTTACAACAAGGCCCTTTCGATGCGCCGCGCCCAAGCGGTTGCCGCCGAACTGGTCAAGGACGGCGTGCCGAAGGCTGCCATCGCGATTACCGCGTCGGGCGACACCCACCTGCTCGTGCCGACCGGCCCGAACGTGCGGGAAGGTCAGAACCGTCGCGTGGAAATCAACATCCGCTAAGTCTGGCGGCATTGTCGAACCGGATCGGGGCGCCCCTTGTGGGCGCCCTTTTTCGTTCTGGCGCTTGCCAACAGCCCCCTTTGGTCACTATGCCAAGGGGATAAGACCGCCCATCCGCAGGAGATCGGACAATGCAGTTTCGGAGCATGCTTCTGGCAACGGCGGTGGCCGCTTTCCCCGTCGTGGCGAGCGCCCAACCCATCGAAGGATTGTATATAACCGGCGGCGTCGGGCTGCATGCGCCGCAGAACACCGGTATCGGTCGCGACCATTTCCTGGTCGGCGGCAGCCATCTGCGCCTGGAGCAATCGCCGGGGTTCGAAGCTCTGGGCAGCATCGGTTGGGCCCTTGGTAACGGCGCCCGCTTCGAGATCGAGGCCAATTTCAACCAGAACGCCGTCGGCGCCATCGCCCGCGTGCCGGTACCTGCGTCATCCTCCGGCAGCATCCGCCATTACGGCGCGATGGCCAACGCCTTGTTCGACATGGATGTCGGATCGCCCTGGGTCTACCCCTATCTGGGCGTCGGCGTCGGCTACCAACAAACCAGCGCGGTCAATGTCGCGGTCACCCAGAACGGTGGGCCATTCGCCTACCGCACCAGCGACAGCCAGGGCGCCTTCGCGATGCAGGCGATCGTCGGGCTGTCCTTCCCGATACCGAACATGCCGGGCCTGTCGATCACGCCGGAATACCGCTTCATGGACATTCTCGGCGGGCAGAAACTCAAAGGCACGGGCAATTTCCCGGTCGCCAACAACCAGTTGAAGAACCAGTTCGACCATAATTTCATTATCGGCGTGCGCTACGCCTTCAACGTGCCGCCACCGGTCATGCCCGCAACTGCCCCGGTGCCCGCTGCCGCGTCGGCCGCTCGGTCCTATCTGGTGTTCTTCGACTGGGATAAGGCAACCCTCGACGATCGGGCGCGGGGCATCGTGCAGGAAGCGGCCGCAGCCTCGAAAAAAGTGGCGCGGACCCGCATCGATGTGACGGGCAACGCCGATAAGACCGGAACCGAGTCGTATAATCAGGGCCTGTCCAAGCGGCGGGCCGACGCGGTGGCCGCACAGTTGGTGAGGGATGGCATCGCTAAATCCGACATTTCGGTGACCGCGAACGGCGACACCCACCCGCTGGTGCCCACCGCACCCGGCGTGCGGGAACCGCAGAACCGTCGGGTTGAAATCGTGCTGCGCTAACCGCCTTCCGACCCCGACCGGATCGGGTGAGCGCAATCTCCGGATGGCACTGTGCTCGGCGGGGCGTCACAGTGGCGGCATGAACATCATGCTCGAAGACGCCATGTGGCAACGCGTTCTGGCCCGGGAGGCCGGGGACGATTTCCTCTACGCCGTCTCCACGATGGGGATTTACTGTCGGCCGGGGTGCCCCTCGCCGCGGCCTTTGCGTCGGAACGTCGCCTTTTTCCAAAATTGGACGGCGGCCGAAGGCCAGGGTTTCCGCGCCTGCAAGCGGTGCGACCCCAAGGGTGAGCGGGCGCGGCTGGCACAAGCCGTGGTGCGGGATGCCTGCGCCTTTGTCGAAGCATCGGACGAAATGCCGTCGCTGGCCGTATTGGCGGCACGGTCCGGCTATTCCCGTTTTCACTTTCTGCGCATGTTTCGCGATCACACCGGCCTGACACCGCGCAGCTATGCCGAAGGTGTCCGCGCCCGCCGTCTCCAATCTTCGTTGGCGACCGGGGCTCGGGTGGTCGATGCGGTGCTGGATTCCGGCTTCGGGTCGGAGAGTCGGGTCTACGAAAAGACCGGCGCTTTGCTGGGCATGACACCCGGTGCCGCGCGGCGTGGTGGCGCGGGGGAGGTTATTCGCACCGCTTTTGCCGATTGCCCATTCGGGCGCCTGCTGGTGGGTGCGACCGATAAGGGTGTGTGCTTTCTTGGTTTCGCCGAACCGGATGACTCGCTGATGGGGGATTTGCGTCAGCGTTTCCCGAAGGCGTCGGTGGTGGCGGACGATGCGGCCTTGGCTTCGTCGATCGAGGCGGTGCTGGATTTCTTGCAGGAGCCTCGGCGGGCGCTCGACCTGCCATTGGACCTGCGCGGGACGGCATTCCAGCAACGGGTCTGGCAGACATTGTGCCTGATCCCGCCGGGGGAAACCCGGACCTATGCGCAACTGGCCGATATGGTCGGGAATCCGAAGGCCATCCGAGCAGTGGCGCGGGGATGCGCGACGAATCCGGTGTCGTTGGCGGTGCCATGCCATCGCGTCGTCGGCAGCGACGGCAATTTGACCGGGTATCGGTGGGGCGTTCCGCGCAAGCAGGCGTTGCTCGCGCGGGAGGCTGAAGCTCAGGCTCAGGCGTAGACGAAGGCAGCGTCATCCAGGTTGGTGGCGGGAATTTCGTCCTTCTCGCTCCAGTAGTCCTGGGTGTGCATCCATTCCGGCTTGTCGCCGCGCCGGGGCAGCAGATGCATGCCGCGCAGCATGTAGCCGGGGTTGAAGTTGTCGGAGTCGATCCAATCCAGCAGCGGCATGTCCTTGTCCTCGGGCCGCAAGGCCACGTTGACCTGCCGGGCGTTCTTGCTGCGCATGTGCTTCATCAGCTTGCACACGAAATCCGCCACCAGATCCGCCCGCAGCGTCCAACTCGCCCGGAAATATCCGAACACCCAGATCATGTTGGGAACCCCAGTGAACATCATGCCGCGATAGGTGACAGTATCGTGGAAATCCAACGCTTTCCCATCGATGGAGAAAGCGATATCGCCAAGCGGGCAGAGGTTGAAGCCGGTCGCGGTGACGACGATGTCGGCATCCAGTTGCTGCCCGGATTTCAGTTTCAGGCCGGTTTCGGTGAAGGTTTCGATCTCATCGGTGACGACCGATGCTTTGCCCGACGCGATTCCTTTGAACAAATCGCCATCCGGCACGAACGCCAGCCTTTGCCGCCACGGCCGGTAGCTCGGCGTGAAATGCGTGTCGATGTCGTAATCGGGGCCGAGATGGGCGCGCACGCCGGCCAGCAGTTCGTCACGCACTTTTTCTGGTTCCTCGAACGTGCGTTTGGCGAAGACGGACTGGTCGTGCAGGATTTTGCGGCGGGTGATTTCGTGGATCCAGGTTTCGTCGATTTGCAATTCCCGCAGCGTCTCGGCGATCTCGATGGCGTTTCGACCGGCGCGGAAATAGGTCGGCGACCGCTGTAGCATCGTGATGTGTGCCACATCCTCCGCCATCGCCGGAACGACGGTCGCGGCGGTGGCGCCGGAGCCGATCACGACAACATTCTTGCCCTTGTAATCCAGGTCGGCCGGCCAGCGTTCCGGGTGCGCGATCCGGCCCTTGTAGCTTTCCATGCCCTTCCATTCCGGGGTGTAGCCCTCGGAATGGCGGTAATAGCCCTGGCACATCCACAGGAAATTGCAGGTGAAGCGGAATTGTTCCCCGGTGTCGGTGCGGGTGGCCTCGATCGTCCACAGCGCGTCTTTCGACGACCACAAGGCGCGGGCGATGCGGTGCTTGTAGCGGATGTGCGGCGCGAGGTCGTTTTCCTCGATGACATCGCCCATGTATTTCAGGATCTCATCCGCTGTTGCGATCGGTGCGCCGACCCATGCTTTGAAGCGGTATCCGAATGTGTGCAGATCGCTGTCCGACCGGATTCCCGGGTATGTGTGCGTCCACCAGGTGCCGCCGAAGGTTTCTTCGGCTTCCAGCACGACGTAGCTGCTGCCGGGCATTTGATGCGTCATGTGATAGGCGCCGCCAATGCCGGATATGCCGGCCCCGACGATCAGCACATCGAAGTGTTCCGTTTTAACGACTGCTGTCATGTCCATGGTCGGTTATCCTGTGCGGCGCCGGCGCGCCTGACGATTGTCGGGTTTCGGTTGGACGATGGGTCCGTATACCAATTAGTCCAGTAAACTACCAATGAGTATAAAATTGTCAAACGGGTGTTTTTCAACGCCGTCGCTTGGCGGGCCTCAGGGCGGGGGAGCGCCCCAGAATTCCGGGGGCAACATGATGATAGCCATCACCGCGATGGAGACGACCACGGCTGCCCCGAACAGCAGCCAGATCAGAATGATCAGCAGGCGGGACCGCTCTTCGCTTTGCGCTGCCCAGTTCTCGATGGCCTTGAACACACTTAATACCCTCTACCCGCCGCTCGTCTCGTTCTGCCCCGGCCACATTATTAGCGCGGCGCCCCTCGCAGTGGGAGTTACTTCCATGAAAGACTCCGCCTAGTGGTCCGATCCTAACGCTTGAGTCCCAAGCATTAGGTGAATCGGCCCACCAAATCAAAGCCTAGTGGTCCGATCCTAACGCTTGAGTCCCAAGCGTCAGATTCTGACCACTAGGCTCGGCTGGTCGGGGTCTGCGCCCGAGCCTCCTCGACCGCGCGGTAGAGATACCACGTTGCGAAGGATCGGTAAGGTGCCCATGCCTCCCCCAGGGTCGCTAATTCCTTCGGTTTTGGCTGCGCGGGCAGTTCGTAGAGCACCCGATAGCCTTCCCGCACCCCGAAATCGTCGACCGGCAGGACGTCGGGGCGTCCGAGGGTGAAGATCAGCAACATTTCCACCGTCCAGCGCCCCACGCCGCGAATGGCGGTCAGGCGTTCGATCAGCTCCAGATCGGTTAGCCGAGCGGCGGCGCGTCGGGTTGGCACGGTTCCGTCGAGGGTTTTGGCGCAGATGTCGCGGAGTGCGGCGATTTTGGGCGCGGAAAAACCGCAGCCGCGCAAGGCGGTGTCGTCGGTGGCCAAAACGGCGTCGGGCGTCGGGAAGGCATCGCCTGGATAGAGGTCGGCGAACCGGCCCAGGATCGCCTCGGCCGCGCGCCCATGCAGTTGCTGGTGGGCGATGGCGCGCATCAGGGCTTCGTATGGGCCGCGCTGGCGTTCGATGTTCAGGCGTGGCCGCCCGATGCGGCGGATCAGTGCGGCGAATCTCGGTTCAGCGCTGAGGTGGCGGATTGCATCCTTGGACATATTGCAGATGTAGGCCGCGATCGTCGCGGGCGGAAGGGCAGGCTGCCCGCGATGCGCCCGCATCGTTCGTGCCGCCATCGGGACATTTCGCGCTTGCAGACGATGACGGGCTTGCGGTTAAGTCGTCGCGGTGCCGATGCACCGGAGAGACCGATGCCAGCGCGGCGCGACTGGGCGACCGACAAACAGGAGCGGGAGGATGCGACGCGCCAGACCGAGGGGTTGGCCGGCATTGCCATCGTGCTGCTGCTTTTGATCGTCGGGCTCTTTCTGGTCCACACCTTGCGCGACAAAAGCCGCATCGAGGACTGCTTGATGGCCGGTCGTCTCGATTGCAACAAATTGGTTGTCCATCGCTGATTCCCGAGCCGAAGCGAACAATGCTTGTCGCAACCGGGCATCGGCTCGTTGCGCATAAGGGGCATTGACGCGCGCTGCGACCGGGACGACCGTTCGGCGGGATGCAAAGCTTTGGGGGCAACGTATGCGAATCGCCGACATGGACTGGCGCTCGGTCGAGGATTGGACGCGTCGCGACGACCGCTGCGTCCTGCCGATCGGGAGCACCGAACAGCATGCGGGCCTGTCGCTCGCAACCGATGCGATCAACGCCGAACGTGTTGCGATCGAAGCGGCGGCGCCGTTGGGCGTGCCGGTGTTTCCGGTTCTGTCCTATGGGTTGACGCCCTATTTCTCCGATTTTCCGGGCACGGTGACGTTGCGTCTGGCGACCTATGCGGCGTTGTTGCGGGATATCCTCGATAGTTTGAAGCATGCCGGTTTCCGGCGGATCATGATCGTGAACGGCCATGGCGGGAACCAACCTGCGTCCTTGTTGGCGCAGGAGTGGATGATGGATAACCCCGATGCCAGGGTGCGTTTCCACGACTGGTGGAAGGCGCCGCAGACCTGGGCTGCTGTGCAGCGCGTCGATCCCGTCGCGTCGCACGCCAGTTGGATGGAGAATTTCCCCTGGACCAGGCTGCCGGGCAGCGAACCGAACGACAACATGAAATCCCCGATCGACACCGACCGCATGCGCACGATGGCCCCGTTCGAGGTCCGCATTCTGCTGGAAGACGGCAATTTCGGTGGCCGCTATCGTCGCGACGACAAGGATATGCTTGCGATATGGGATGTTGCGGTGGCCGAAACGCGGGCTATGCTGGAGAACTGGTAATCCGGCAGGCTGCTGAAAAACGGGATCGGTCGGTCTGCCGGCAGACGACAAGTGCCGTCGCGATCCTGCCCGACGGCGATTATTCAACGCCGTGGACGCCCGCTACCCCGGCTTGGACAATGCGAGCACCACGGGCAAGGAAACTCATATTACCCGTTTGCAATCCTATCGGTGCTTGTGTATGCCCCTGAAAAGGCGGGCCGATTCAATAATGAGCCTAATCGGGGTCGAGGCTGTAACGTCAGGAAGGTAGACAAGCCCATGAGTGCATCCATGTCGCATGGCGATGCCAATCGCGCGATGACGGCCGACGAGAAAAAGGTCATTCTCGCATCGTCGTTGGGAACGGTGTTCGAGTGGTACGATTTCTACCTCTACGGTGCGCTGGCCGGGATCATCGGTGCTAAATTCTTCAGCCAGTTCCCGGAATCAACGCGCGACATCTTCGCACTTTTGGCGTTCGCGGCCGGCTTCCTCGTGCGTCCCTTCGGCGCCTTGGTATTCGGGCGGCTCGGCGATCTGGTCGGGCGTAAATACACCTTCCTCGTCACCATCCTCATCATGGGTTCGTCGACGTTTATCGTCGGCATTCTCCCGACATCGGATCAGATCGGCGTCACCGCACCGATCGTGCTGATCGCCCTGCGCCTGCTGCAGGGTCTGGCGCTTGGCGGAGAATATGGCGGCGCCGCTACGTATGTCGCCGAGCACGCGCCGCGTGGCCGCCGTGGGTTCTATACGAGCTGGATTCAGACGACAGCGACCATGGGTCTGTTCATGTCGCTGTTGGTCATTCTGTTCACCCGCTCGTCCCTCGGGGAGAAAGAATTCGCCGAATGGGGCTGGCGTGTGCCGTTCATCGTTTCGATCGCGCTGCTCGCGGTGTCGGTGTGGATTCGGATGCAACTGGCCGAAAGCCCGGCGTTCCTGAAAATGAAGGCCGAAGGCACCCATTCGAAAGCACCGCTGACCGAGGCATTCGGTCAATGGAAAAACGCCAAATGGGCGGTCATCGCGCTGCTCGGCATGGTCGCAGGTCAGGCGGTGGTATGGTACTCCGGGCAGTTCTACGCGCTGTTCTTCCTGACCTCGGTGCTGAAGGTCGATGGCTACACCGGCAACCTGCTGGTGGCCTGGGCGCTGGCGATCGGCACCGGTGGGTTCGTCCTGTTCGGGTGGCTGTCGGATAAAATCGGACGCAAGCCGATCATTCTGGGCGGCTGCCTGATTGCCGCCGTGACGTATTTCCCGGTTTTCGGCTGGATCGCGCAAACGGCAAACCCCGCGCTGACCAAGGCGCACGATTCGGTGAAAGTGGCGGTGATCGCCGATCCCGCCGATTGTTCTTTCCAGTTCAATCCGGTCGGCAACGCGAAGTTCACCAATAGCTGCGACGTTGCCAAAGGGGCGCTCGCCCGCGCCTCGGTTACTTATTCGCAGGAGAACGCGCCGGCTGGAACCGTCGCCAGCGTGAAGATCGGCGACAAGGTCATCCCGGCCGTCGATCTGAGCAAGAATGCTGCAGGTCTGGCAGGGTTCAACAAGGCCGTGGCCGATACCCTGACGGCGGTCGGCTACCCCGCCGCGTCCAACCCGTCCGTGGTCAAAATGGCCAACCCGGTCGATATCTTCCGGGCGCAGCCGTTTGTCCTGGTGCTGTTGCTGGCATTCCTGATGGTGCTGGTGACAATGGTCTACGGCCCGGTCGCGGCGGCGTTGGTGGAATTGTTCCCCACCCGCATCCGCTACACCTCGATGTCGCTGCCCTACCATATCGGCAACGGCTGGTTCGGCGGGCTGCTGCCGGCGACCATGTTTGCCATGAACGCGCAGAATGGCAGCATCTTCTACGGCCTGTGGTATCCGATCGTGATCGCCGGCGCGACCTTCGTCATCGGCCTGCTGTTCCTGCCGGAGACCAAGGATCGCGATATCTACGAAGGCGACTCGTCCATCCATCCGGGCGACAAGATCGTTACGATCGACCCGATGGCCGTCGACTGATCCAGGTCGGCAGGTTCCAAAATAAAGGCCGGGGCGCCAATGTGCCCCGGCCTTTTTTATGGCCGTATTCGTTGGACAGCCCGCCGGGATATGCGCCGAACAAACTGGGCGGACGCACCGAGCGTGGGCATACTGTGGGCGCCAGCCACCGCGAAAGGGTCCGTCATGCGCCGCCGCACACTCCTGAAAACGACGTTTGCCGCTGCGCTGGCTGCCCCCGCCGTGGCGCAGCCGCGCAAGACCGACACGCTGCGTTTCATTCCGCAGGCCAACCTGACCTCGCTGGACCCGATCTGGACCACCGCCACGGTCACCAACAACCACGGCTATTACGTCTATGACACGCTCTATTCGGCCGGTCCCGACATGCGCCCCAGGCCGCAAATGGCAAAGGGGCACGAGGTCTCGGCCGATGGCCGCATCTGGCGCATCCGCCTGCGGGACAAGCTGGTTTTCCACGACGGCACCCCGGTGCGCGCCGTCGATTGCAACGCCAGTATCCAGCGCTGGGCCAAACGCGATGCCATGGGCCAGATACTGGATGCGGTGGTGGAGAAATGGGCCGCGCCGGACGATCGCACGATGGAACTGACCCTGTCGCGCCCCTTCCCGATGCTGCTGGACGCGCTGGCCAAGCCCGATGCCTCGGTTCCGTTCGTGATGCCGGAACGGATCGCTCGGACCGATCCCATGAAAGCCTTTACCGAAGTCGTCGGGTCCGGCCCCTACCGTTTTCTGCCCGACGAATACGTGTCCGGCGCCCGCGTCGCCTACGCAAAGCACGACGGTTACGTCCCGCGCACCGAGGCACCGGAATGGGCGACCGGCGGTAAAATCGCCTACATCCCGCGCGTCGAGTGGAACGTGATCCCCGACCCCTCGACCGCTGCCGCCGCGATCCAGCGGGGGGAGGCCGATTGGTGGGAACGACCGTTCAACGATCTGTTGCCGGTGATGCTCAAAGACCCCGGTGTTACCAGCATCGTCGCCGATCCGTCGGGTCGCAACAGCATCCTACGCTTCAACACCCTGCACGCGCCGTTCGACAACGTCAAAGTCCGGCGGGCCGTGCTGGCCGGCATCCGGCAGGAAGATTACATGCGCGCCGCTGTCGGCGACGATACCGCTTTGTGGCGGTCCTGCCGGTCCCAGTTTCCCTGCGGCACGCCCTACGAGTCCGAAGCCCTGGGCGGCAGGACGATGGAGGGCAACCTCGACAAAGCCCGCCGCCTGCTGGCTGAATCCGGCTATGCTGGGCAGCGTGTCGTCGTCATCAACCCCACCGACTTCCCGCTGATCGGCCCGCTCGGTCAGGTCACCGCCGATCTGCTGAAGAAAATGGGCATGAACGTGGAGTTGCAGGAATCCGACTGGGGCACGGTCGTGCAACGCCGCACCTCTCGCGAGCCGCCGGAAAAAGGCGGCTGGAGCATTTTCCATACCACCGGGTCGTCGTCCGGCTGGGGCAACCCGGCGGTGGCCCAAAACCTGCGCGGACAAGGCGCCAAAGGCTGGTTCGGTTGGTGGGACAGCCCGAAGCAGGAAGCCTTGGTGCAGGAATGGCTCGCAGCCTCGGGCGAGGCCGACCAGATCCGTATCGCTCGGGCCATCGGCGATCTGGCGATGGAGGAAGTGCCAACCATTCCGCTGGGCCAATATTATATCCGCACCGTATTCCGATCGAACCTGACCGGCATGTTGCAGGGGCCGTGTCCGGTGCCGTGGAACCTGCGGCGGGTGTGATCGGGCGATCGATCGGCGCACGGGCAAGGCAAGCGGTTGCACAGGATTCCTCGGCGCGGGAATATGAACGATATCGGATTAGGGGTGTCGGGCATGCAAGCGGTCAGAAAAGTCGCGGCGATCACGGGGGCCGGCAGCGGCATCGGCCGAGCAACGGCGCTGGCGCTGTATAGGGATGGGTTTTCGGTGGTGCTCGCGGGACGACGGGCCGCGATGCTGGAAGAAACGGCGGCGTTGGCCGACGCGACGGCGCCCGATATGTTGGTCGTTCCCACCGATATATCCGATCGCGCCTCGATTGCCGCGTTGTTCGAAACGATTCAGCGCACGTACGGTCGGATCGATCTGCTTTTCAACAATGCCGGGATCACCACCCGAAACATTGCGATCGACGATCTGACGTTCGAGCAATGGTCGGCTGTCGTCGATGTCAATTTGACGGGGTCGTTCCTGTGCTCCCAGCACGCATTCCGCATGATGAAAGCGCAGTCGCCGCGTGGCGGCCGCATTATCAACAATGGGTCGGTTTCGGCGCATGTGCCGCGCCGCAATTCGGTCCCCTATGCTGCGACCAAACACGCGATGACGGGGCTGACCCGGGCGCTATCGCTCGATGGGCGGGAATTCGATATCGCTTGCGGACAGATCGACATCGGCAACGCCGCGACCACCCGTAACGAAGACACCGCGCGCGGCCGCCTGCAAGCCAGTGGCAAAGTCGAAGCCGAAGCGCGAATCGATGTCAACGACGTCGCCCGCGGGGTGGCCTACATGGCAAGTCTGTCGCTGGAGGCGAACGTCCAGTTCATGACTGTGATGGCAACGAAAATGCCCTATATCGGACGCGGATAGAGAAGTAACGGGCCGCAATCGCTTCCCGATTCCAGTCCTGCCGACAATGGGAGCGAAAACCTCGGTTCGGAAACGACCGAGGCCTCCGCCCGTCCATCGTTACGGTACGATCATCTTGTAGACGCGCGCGGCGGTGCCGCTGTACAGCGCGGTCTTTTCGGCAGTCGAGGCGTTTTTCGTGACGATTTTGAACGCGTTCCACAACTCGGTGTAGCCGCTCGATTGTTTGTCGGGTGGGAAATTACTTTCGAACATGCAGCGATCGGGGCCAAAGGCTTCGATGCAGTGTTCGATGTAAGGGCGCCATGCCTCGGCCAGATCGGCGGAACCCGGCGGGATGTCGCGCTCATGAAAATCGTATCCGACCGACACCATCCCCAGGCCACCCAACTTCACCGTGACATTCGGACATTTCGCGAGCTCGGAGATGTTGGCCCGCCAACCCGCCAGTACCTCCTGACGGCGATTTTGGTATGGGCCGACACCGAGAATGCCGCCGACATGGTTCAGGATAATGGACGTGTCGGGGAAGGATCGCGCCAGATCGATCGCGTCGGGCAACTGCGGATGGTATTGCCAGGACTCGAAGCTCAGGCCGAGGGGCGCGAGCTGGGCGAAGCCTTCGCGGAATTTCGGGTCCATCACCTGATGCAGCGGCACTTTGCGTGAGGCGAAGCCGCCGACCGATGGGGCTGCATCGGTCGCGACGCCGTGCCGCATGCCGCGCAAACGCCCGCCGGCGGCGACGATCTCGGCCTCCATCAGTTCGCGCACGTTCGCTGCGCCAAGCGTCAGGTCGCCGCCACCGATAATGATTTCGGCAACCCGGCAGGGGCCGAAGCCGCCGGATGCGCTCATGGCTGCAAGGCCGGCGACGAATTCGATCTCGCCCAGCGCGGCCATGTGGCGCGGGCCGTCCTTGCGATACATCGCGCGGCATTCCAGGAATACCGTCGAGACGATGTTGTGGCCGTGCGTCCCGCCATAGCCGATATCGTCGAGGATTCCAGGCAGCAGATATTCGCCGCGGCCCTGCGCATGCCAGAAATGGTGGTGCGGGTCGATAATCGGCAACGCGGGTTCGAGCGCTGTTTCGGTGGGACGCCGCGCAAGCCATTCGGCCAAAGCGGCGTCGTCGCGCACGTGCGAGCCTTGGTAAATTCCCTTTGCTTCCGCAACCTGAGCCATTGTCGTTTCCTCCATCGTTCTCGATTGGGCGGATTCTGACACCAATCGGCCAAAAGATCGAGCCATCCCGCATGGGCCGTCCAAGGGGGGCAGCCGAGCGCCTCTGGATTAACAATTCTTTACCTTGCACACGAACCGCGCTAACCGATCGTTATCTCCGGGGAGGATGCAGACGATGGACAACGACGACGACCACAAACCTGTGCGTCCGGTCCTATGGGCCAGGGCGTTGTTGGTTCTGCCTTTCGTCGCGATGCTGTGGGTGTCGTCCTACAATAAGGTCGAACCGATGGTCGCCGGCGTTCCGTTTTTCTACTGGTATCAGTTGCTGTGGATCCTGATCGCGGCTGGGCTGATCGGTATCGTTTACCGGGTGGAGCGCTGAGCCATGGCCGTCAACTGGACTGCATTGACCATCTTTATCGCCTTGTTCGTGTTCATCACGTTCCTTGGGTTTTTCGCCGGGCGCTGGCGTCGGGGCGACCTGAGCCAATTGCACGAGTGGGGGCTGGGCGGGCGCCGGTTCGGCACGGTCGTCTCCTGGTTCCTGATCGGCGGCGACCTCTATACCGCCTACACCTTCATCGCGGTGCCGGCGCTGTTGTTCGGTGCGGGCGCGGTCGGATTTTTCGCTGTGCCTTACACGGTGATGATCTATCCGCTGCTGTATCTGGTCTTCCCTCGGCTGTGGTCGGTGTCGCGCAAGCACGGCTATGTCACCTCGGCCGATTTCGTGCGCGGCCGGTTCGGCAATCGCTGGTTGGCGCTGGTGGTGTCGCTGACCGGCATCGTCGCGACGATGCCGTACATCGCCTTGCAGCTGGTCGGCATGCAGGTGGTCATCGGCGCGATGGGGGTCGAAACCTCCGGCTTCCTTGGCGATCTGCCGTTGATCATCGCCTTCGTGGTGCTGGCCGCTTTCACCTATAGCTCCGGCCTGCGGGCGCCCGCGATGATCGCGGTGGTGAAGGATACGCTGATCTATATCGTGGTGTTCGCCATCATCGTCGCTGTGCCGCTGCATCTGGGCGGTTTCGGGCCGGTGTTCGCCGCGATTCCGAAAGCCAAGCTGCTGCTGGCCCCGCCGCCGGGGGGTTCGATGGGCAGCTTCGCCGCCTACGGGTCGCTGGCTTTGGGTTCGGCTTGTGCGCTGTTCCTGTATCCGCACTCCATCACCGGCATTCTGGCGTCGTCCAGCGGGCGGGTGGTACGGCGCAATGCCGCGCTGCTGCCGGCGTACTCGCTGCTGCTGGGTTTGTTGGCGCTGGTCGGGTTCATGGCGGTGGCCATCGGTGTGGCAAGCATGCCCGAAATGGCGGAGGGCTTTAAGCGCTACTCCAACAACTTCTCGGTCCCCGCATTGATCATTGCGATGTTCCCGAGCTGGTTTGTGGGCGTGGCGTTTGCGGCGATCGCGATCGGGGCGTTGGTGCCGGCGGCGATCATGTCGATCGCGACGGCCAACACCTATACCCGCAACATCTATAAGGAGTTCCTGAACCCCGGCTGCACCGACGCGCAGGAAAGCCAGATGGCGAAGATAGTGTCGCTGGTAATCAAAGCCGGCGCGCTGGTCTTCATCTTCTTCGTGCCGCTGCAATACGCGCTTTGGTTGCAGCTTCTGGGTGGGGTGTGGATGATCCAGACGGTGCCTTCGGTGATTCTGGGTCTGTATACAAGGTTCTTCAACGGCTGGGCGTTGGTGCTGGGTTGGGTGAGCGGCTTCGGCGTCGGCACCTGGCTGGTGATCCAGAACAACTTCGCCCCGGTCTATCCCTTCAGCGTCTTCGGCACGACGGTGCCCTGCTACATCGCGCTGGCGACGTTGCTGCTCAATTTGGTGGTGACGACAGTGTTGTCGCTGGTGCTGAATGCGGTGGCATCCGACAAGCACCGCGACGCGACGGTGGCCAGCGACTACGTCTGACGGGCGGTCAACCAGGCCTTCAGGGCGTCCGGCAGCGGTGTCGGGCGCCCTTCCTCGTTCAGGCACACGCTGCGGGTCGATGCCACGGCGTTGAGGCCCAGATCGTCGTAGATGCCGTAGCCCAGGGTGAACGACGTGCGCCCGATCTGGATCGGCGCGGTTTCCGTCCGGACGGTCGCGGGATAGAGAATCGCCCGCCGATACTCAATCGATAGCGCACCAACTGCCCAACCCAGCGATACCGGCAGCGCCAACGCGACATCGAGCGTACGCCGCAGCGCGAGCCGGCACTCTTCCAGATAGGTCAGGTATTTGGCGTGATTGACATGCCGGTTGGGGTCCAGATCCTCGTACCGAACGGCGGACTGGACGGCGAAACGGGCGGGGTCGGCATTCTGGAAAGGGGCGAGTTCGATCATACCGCCAAGGTTATACACAGCCCGGCGCGGGCGGCGAATGCCGGGTAGTGGCGGATGTTGCTGCGGTCTTTTTCCTTCTCGGCCTCTGGCAGGTCGGCGTAGGGAATCATCGAGGGATGGCGTTTGGCGTCGTCGTCGCGCGTCTCCCCATAGGCCCAGCCGGTCGCGGCGCGATGGGCCATCCAGCCGTTGTGTTCCGCTTCTGCCAGCGTTTCCATCCGCGATTCGAGGGTCTCTGCCGCGACGGACGGCCCGGCCGCCGTCAACTTTAGGCCCGCTGCGGTCAGGACGGAGGCCATCCGGCGCGCGGCGGCGCGATGGCTCGTGCCCGAGC
>JANXMB010000121.1 GCA_025354865.1 Acetobacteraceae bacterium
CGATGGCCATCCGATCGCGCTGACGACGATATTTTTCGTGGTGTAGAGATCCGCCAACGGGCCGTATTGCAACTGAAAATAGGCATTGGCGCTGCCGACAGACACGGCGCCGCCTTGGGAAAATGGTGAAAAAGTCGGGAAGACGACGTCCACCAGACTGCCGAGTGCGGTCGTTGCATAAACACTCGCGCTTTCCGACGCGGCGATCTTGATGCCGGTGGGAATCCGAGCGGCAACATATTGAATTTGTTGGGCGAGATAGGCGTATTGGGATGGATTGCTGGCGAGGAAATCGCTGCCGATATCGATGAACGGAATTTTCGTCAGGTCGGTCGCCGGGTTGTTCAGCAACGCGATCAGCGTGGCGATTTGGCTGTTGTTGGCGGCGAGTCCCGCCGGTGTCGTCGGATCGGCCAAATACGCCGACGGAATGACCTGCAAACCGTGCGCAATCGCGCTGGTCACGGCGTAATCCATGCCATTCGACAGCGTATACAGCCGCACCGCGTTGCCGATGTGTTGCACGATCGACATGTCCGTATCGATCTGGGTGTGGGATGGATAGGTCGCGCCTGCGCCGGGAATGGGGCCGTAATCGATCCCGTGAATCGCGCCGAGCGGCAGCGGCAGGGCAGTTTCGGTGGTGACGATGGTGGTAGCGGCGTCGGTGGCCGTCGCGCCGCCGGTATCGCTCGCGGCGATGGTCAGCGTGGTGGGCACCGTCGTGCCGGGGGAGGCTTCGTGGTAATAGGTCGGGGTGAAGACCAGTGCGTCCAGCGCCGTTGTGACGGCAGCGGCGGAGCCCGACACGGTATAAACCCCGGCGGTTGCATCGTAGGTGCCGCTGCCGAGATTGGTCAGTGTGCCGTGGGCGGCGGCGGACAGGCTTACGCGAACGGTGACGGTCTGGCCGGCGACCGAATCTTGGATGGCGACATTGTTGAACGGCCGGGTTGTCGTCACATCGGTGACGGTCTGGTCGCCGAACGTGTTGACGATGGCGATGGTCACAGTTGCGCGCCTACCGCACAATCGCGCTCAGTCGTCGGCGGTGCATGTAGCAAGCGACGGCCCGAGGGAGCGTCGCAATGTTCCTGGATGTCCATAACATCGCCCCTCGATCTCCGGGTGCCGTTCCGAGCGCCGGCATAATGGATACACGTCCCGAAGCTGCTAAAATTCCAGCGCCAAAGGGCCAGATCGGTGTCAAATTGTCAAGTAAAGCTTCATTTTTTAAGCATTGATAAATTTTCATACAATCGTGTTCGTTCGGCGCACGATCCCGAAAAACGCGTCCGAAAAGGGATGGAGCGGGTGACGGGAATCGAACCCGCACAGCCAGCTTGGAAGGCTGGGACTCTACCATTGAGCTACACCCGCAATAGACCGGTCTTAAACGTCCTGCCGCCGCCGCGCAATCGTCTTCCCGTTCCCGGCTGCGCAGGCTAGGCTCCCGCCTGAAACCCTGCGTGGAGCATACCATGAACGACGTCAGTACGCTGTTCGAAGCGGACAAGCGGCATCTGATCCACCCGCTGCACCATCCCAAAGACCACGCCTCGGCGAAAATCTTCGTCAGTGGCGAAGGCGCGATGCTGCGCACCGACGACGGCAAGGAATACATCGACGGTCTGTCCTGCCTCTGGAACGTCAACATCGGTCACGGCCGCAAGGAACTCGCGCAGGCCGCTGCTCGGCAGATGGAGAAGTTGGGATACGCGTCCGCCTATGCCGGATTTTCGAACGAGCCGGCCATTCGCCTCGCCGAGCGGATCGTTGGTCTGTCGTATTCCAATATGGCCGCTGCGTATTTCACCACCGGGGGTGCGGAATCCAACGAATCCGCGTTCAAATTCGCCCGCTACTACTGGAAGCGCATGGGCAAGCCGGAGAAGGTCAAAATCCTCTCGCGCAGCTATGGCTACCATGGTGTGACGATGGCAGCCATGAGCGCCACCAGCCTGCCCGGCTACCAGAAAATGTTCGGCCCGATGGTGCCCAATTTCCATCAGGTCGTGCCACCCTACCCCTATCGTTGGCCGGGCAACGGCGATGCCGGGATCGGCGCGGCCGATGCGGTCGAGGAAGCCGTCCTCCACTATGGTGCCGATAGCGTGGCCGCCATCATCTGCGAGCCGGTGATGGGCGCCGGCGGCGTTATCGTCCCGCCCCCCACCTACTTCCCCCGGCTGCGCGAAATCTGCGATCGGCACGGCATCCTGCTGATCGCCGACGAGGTCATCACCGGCTTCGGTCGCACCGGGCGGTGGTTCGCGCTGGGGCACTGGGGGATCGAACCCGACCTCATGTCCTTCGCCAAAGGGGTCACGTCCGGCTACCTGCCGCTCGGCGGCGTCCTGGTGTCGAAGAAAATCCACGCCGCGATCGAAGACGCGCCGATGGATGAGAAGTTTATGCACGCCGCCACCTATTCCGGGCACCCGGTCTGCTGCGCCGTCGGGCTGGCAAACATCGACATCGTCGAAAAAGAGGGGCTGGTGGAGCGCGCTGCCGTTATGGGCCGCAAGCTGCTGGCCGGGCTCGAAACCCTTCGTTCCCACCCCAATGTCGGCGATGTCCGCGGCCTCGGCATGCTTGGCGCCGTCGAGCTGGTCGAAGACCAAGGGTCGAAAAAGCCCGCGCTCGGCATGGGCGCGCGCGTGGTGGCCGAAGCCGGCAAGCGGGGGCTGATCATGCGCCAGCGTGCCGGTGGCGATGGGCCGCCCGCCAGCGGCGACTCCCTGTGTCTGGCCCCGCCGTTGATGACGCCGGAATCGACGCTGGAGCGGATCGTGCAAATTGTCGGGGACTCGATCGTGGCGGCGGCTTGAAACCGAGCGGCGGCGCACAATTTTAAGGGGCGTGGCTGAGGCCACGAGACGTTTCCCCCTAAACTCGGCGGTGCCCACCCCCTGGGCACCGTTTTTTTGTTTTGTCGCGCTTTTCCGATAACCTGACGCAAACCTGTCAGGATCGCGCCATGCCCCTACCGCTGCCAACCCTCGATCACGTCGCGATCAATGTCCGCGACCAAATCGATGCCGGGGCCGAGGCGTACCGGCGCCTTGGCTTCACTCTGACGCCACGCGGCTATCACACCCTCGGGTCGATGAACCATCTGGCCATGTTCGGGACCGATTATCTGGAACTGATCGCGGTCCCGCCGGGCAGCACGAACCGACCGGATGTCATGGGCGCCCCGTTCGGTCTGAACGGGCTGGTGTTCGGGACCGAGGATTCCGCGTCCGTCCACGCCGCCTTGACCGAGGCCGGCGTGCCCTGCGGACCGCCGTTGGCGTTTTCCCGCCCGGTGATGCTGGACGATGGCACCTCGGGCGATGCCAGCTTCCGCACGGTGACGCTGACGCCCGGCACCGTCGCCGCCGGGCGGATCTATTTCTGCCACCACTTCACCCGGCAACTGGTCTGGCGCGATGCATGGCGGCACCACCCCAACGGCGCGATCGGCATCGTCCGGGCGGTCGTTTCAGCGCGCGATCCCGCCGTGTCCGGCGCCGTCTTCGCCCGCATGTTCGGGTCGGATGCGGTGCGGCCGATACCGGGCGGTTGTTCGCTGGCGGTGGGCTTGTCTCGGTTCGATATTGTCGCGCCGGAGGCTCTGGTCGCCGCGTTCGGGGAAGCTGCGCCGTCTGGCGACGGGCGGGCGGAATTCATGGCGGCGCTGACACTGCGCACGCGTTCTTTGGATGCAACCGTCGCCGCCCTGCAAGCCGGCGGTGTGGCTGGCTACTGGCGGGAACCGGACCGCGTGGTGGTCCCCGCATCCGCTGCCTTCGGTTGCGCGCTGGAGTTTCGTGCGGACTAAAGTCGGCCGATCCGGATTGGCACCGAGCGAACCGCCGAAAGGCAGGAGCCTTCCGGCAATTCGTTTCGTAATCGGTGCCGTTATACGAACGGCGCCGGCTTCGCATCCCGGAACGATGTGCCGCTTTCCGCCAACTGCCGCAGCAACGCCGAGGGCGCCCAGCGTTCGCCGTATTGCTGATGCCAGCTCGCGATCTGGTTATACACGTCCCGCACGCCGATCCCGTCGGCCCAGAACATCAACCCGCCCCGATAACGCGGGAAACCGAACCCATGCAGCCACATCACGTCGATGTCGCTCGCGCGGTAGGCCTTGCCTTCCTCCATGATCTTGCACGCCTCGTTGATCGAGGAGAACAACAGCCGGCGCAGAATTTCCTCGTCGGTGAAGGTCTTCTGCCGCACGCCCATCTGGGTCGCGACCTGCGCGATCAGATCGGCGACGAACGGATCGGGGTGGGGGGTGCGATCGCTCTTGTCGTAACGATACCAACCGGCACCGGTCTTCTGGCCGAAGCGGCCCATCTCGACCAGCTTATCGGCGATGGGCAAGGTTCGGTAATTCGGGTTCGCGGCCAGTCGGCGCTTCCGCCCCTCCGCCCCGATGTCCAAACCGGCGAGATCGCCGACCGCGAACGGTCCCATCGGATAGCCGAAATCGATCATGACTTTATCGACTTGTTCCGGCAGGCAACCTTCTTCCAACAGAATGACCATTTCGCTGTTGAACGGCGCGCGCGAGCGGTTGGCGACGAACCCGTCGGTGTTGCCGGCAATGGCGGAGATTTTGCCAATCCGCCGACCCAGTGCCATCGCGGTCGCCAAAGTATCCGGTGCGGCGCGCGGCGGGCGCACGACCTCCAGCAGTTTCATGACGTTGGCGGGGGAGAAGAAATGCGTGCCGGCGATTTTTTCCGGCCGCTTGGTGACCGATGCCAGATCGTCGAGGTCCAATGCCGAGCTGTTGGAAAACAGGAAGGCGTCGGGATTCATCACGCGATCGAGCTGTTCGAAGACCGGCTTCTTCACGTCCATCCGTTCGAACACCGCTTCGACAACGACGTCGCAGTCGGCGATATCGTCGTAGCCGGCGACGGGGTGAATGCGCGCCAAACGGCGATCCATTTCGTCCTGTGCCAGGCTGCCGCGTTTGACCGATGTGGCATAGTTGTTGCGAATTCGGTCCATCCCACGGGTCAGACCTTCTTCGGTCGCGTCCATGATGCGCACGTCGTAGCCGAAATCGGCGAACGACATGGCGATGCCGCCGCCCATCGTACCGGCGCCGATAACGGCGGGCTTGGAGAAGTCGGCCGCTTTCATCGATGCTGGCATGTCCGGCAGCTTCGCCACCTCCCGTTCGGCGAAAAAGGCGTAGCGCAGGGCCTTGGCCTCATCGGCGTTTTCGAGTTCGAGGAACAGGTCCTGCTCCCGCTTCATGCCGTCTTCGAACGGCAGCGTGCAGGCTGCTTCCACCGCCAGGATGCAGTTATAGGGCGCTTTTTGGTTGCGGGCGCGGCGGGCGATCGATTTGCGCATCGCGTCGAAAATGCCGGGGTCGGCATGCGCCGCACGATCGCGCACGCGCGGCAGCGGCCGGATGTTGGCAACGGCGCGGGCTTTCTTGACGGCGGTTTCGCGCATATCGGCGCCGGCAGGGACCAACTCGTCGATGATGCCGAGTTTCAGGGCCTCCGGCGCTGGCACGTGGCGACCGGATACGATCATTTCCAGCGCGACCTGCGGCCCGGCCAAACGCGGCAGGCGCTGCGTGCCGCCGCCGCCCGGCAGGATGCCGATCAGCACTTCCGGCAGGCCGACTTTGGCGGAGGGCACGGCGATGCGGTAATGGCATCCCATCGCGTTTTCCAATCCGCCGCCCAGCGCGAACCCGTGGATGGCCGCGACGATCGGCTTGGGGCTGCGATCCATGACGTCGTAGGTCCGCTCGCCCAGCGGCGCGCGTTTGCGACCGGTGCCGAAGCCACGGATATCGGCGCCGGCGATGAAGCTGCGGCCGTCGCCCATCAGCACCATGGCCTTGATGGCCGGATCCCCGTTGGCCTGATTCAGGCAGGCGATAATGCCATCGGCGACGCCTGGCCCGAGCGCATTGACGGGCGGGTAGTTGACAATGATGACGCCGATATCGCCGTCTTTTTCAAGGCGGACTACGGGCTTGTCGGACATGGAGCGTGTTTCCTCGGTGTGACTTGCCGGTAGGATAGGGGACGTCGCGCCACCCTGTCCACGACCGCCCCAACACCGGTAAACTGGCCCCCATGATTCGTGTCGATTGCAAATGGTGGCTCGCGTTGCTCGGACTCTGCGCCGCGCTGACGGCACCGCTGCTTGTCGTCGATGTGCCGCCGCTGCTGGACTATCCGAACCATCTGGCGCGGGCCTTCGTGCTGGCGTCGCTGCCTGAGGATACGGTCCTCGGGGCGTTCTATGTGCCGCATTGGTCGGTCATTCCGAATCTGGCGCTGGATGTGCTGGCGCCGCCGCTGATGCATGTCCTGCCGGTGCATGTCGTCGGGCGGCTGACGATCGCGCTGGCCATGCTGCTCCCGGTGCTCGGCACCGTCGCCTACAACACCGCATTGGGCGGTCGCTGGTGGGGTTTCGGTGTCGGCGCGATCGCCTACCATTACTGTCTGTTGCTGGGTTTTTTGAATTTTTCCCTCGCATTGGGCGTGGCGATTCTGCTGGCAGCGGCCTGGGTCCGCTGGCGGGAGGCACGCCCCGCCCTCGCCATCGGGCTGGCCATCGCCGGCGCGCCGGTCCTGTTTCTATGCCACCTGATGGGTTTGGTGTGTTTCGGTTTGCTGATCGGCGGGGCGGAGTTGTGTGCGGTGGTCCGCCAGCCGCGGGGCATCGTCCGGCGCGGGCTGGTGCTGGCGGCGGTTTTCGCGACACCGGCCGGATTGTACGCGATGTCGGCGTTGGCGCCTTTGGGCGGCGATGCCGAATTCCTGCCGATCGGGACGAAACTGGCGCAACTGGCCACGGTTTTCACCGCCTATTCCTGGACCCTGGACATGGCGACGGCGGCGGTTGCCTTTGGCGTGCCGGCGGTGGGCGTGTGGCGAGGCTGGGGGCGGGTGCCCGGTCCGGCGGCTTATGCGGCGGGGTTGGTGGTTGCCGTGTTCGCCGCCGCGCCGTTCGCCTGGAAGGGCACCTATCTGCTCGACACCCGGTTCGCCGTCTTGCTGGCCTTCATGCTGTTCGCCTGTTTCGTGCCCCGGCGCCTGCCGCGCCTGGCGATCGCGGCGATCGTTCTGGTTGTTGCGGCGCGCACGATTCTGCTGACGGCGGTGTGGGTGGATCACCGCAGCGACCTCGCCGCACTCCGGCAGGCGATGCAGCCGGTGCAGCCCGGTCAGGCGGTGTATGTCGCCCAGGCCGGGCAGCAGGAGCGGCCGGTCTATTGGGCCGCCAACCCGCACTGGCGGGCGCTGTCGGATGGAACCCGGACCGACGAGCATTGGGCCGCTTTGCTGCCGATCGAACGTCGCGCGTTTTGGCCGTTCCAGTTCGATATGCCGTCGCAGCAACCGATCGAAACACGCGAACCGTATCGGACTCTGGCGGGGAAAGTAGGCCACGTGCCGACCTGGACCGAGGCGGCGGCCGCTAATGTTTGCGGGTTCGATTGGGTCCTGTTGCTGGAGGCCGATGCCTCCCCCGATCTGCCACCGGCCCGCTTCCGACCGGAGGTGCGATCGGGTTTTGCTGTGTTGTATCGGATCGAGGCCTGCGCGCCGGAATAGCGCAGGCTCGCTACAGCACCGCTGCGGCGACGACCCGCATGGCATCGACGCTGGCGCCTTTCAGCACCATCGTGCCGATATGGCCGTTTTTCGCGCAATCCTTCCACGCTGCCAGCCGGTCCGCGATCCGTTCGGCCGGCCCGCAGAGGGAGATTTCATCGACCAACCCATCCGGCACCAGCGCCGCCGCCTCGTTCCGTTTGCCGTCCAGATACAGGTCCTGGATGGCTTTGGCCTCGGCTTCGTATCCGAGGCGGATGGCGACATCGTTATAGTAATTCTTCTTCCGAGCGCCCATCCCGCCGATATACAGCGCCAGTTCCGGCTTGATCGCATCGCGGCAGGCCTGCACATCCGGCCCCAGTTTCACCCGCACGTACGGTGCCACGTTGTAACCGACAAGGTCGGCGGATCGGCCGGCGGCGACCCGGCCCTCGATCGTCGGAACCGTGACAATGTCCGGGCGTTCCGGGGAGTAGAAAATCGGCAGATTGCCGTCCGCGACCTCCCCCGAGTTGCGCAGGCCGGCGGGGGTGATCGACGCGGTGAAGAATTTCACGTCGGGATTGCCGTGCGCGATGCTGCGCAGCGGGCGGCCGAGACCCGAGGCCATCGGGCCGGTCAACGGAATGTCGTAATGCTCGCCATGAAATTCGAGCGGCTTTTCCCGCGCCAGGATCTGCTTGACGATGGCAATGTATTCCTTCGTCCGGGTCATCGGCTTGCCGAAGGGCACGCCGTGCCAGCCCTCGACCACCTGCGGGCCGGAGGCGCCGACGCCGCAGATGAAACGGTTGCCCGATAACGCCTGCAACGACAGCACCGTCATGGCCGCGCAGGCCGGGGTGCGGGCGGGCATTTGCATGATGCCGGTGCCGGCCATGATTTTCGTGGTCCGCGCCAGGATCCAGGCGACCGGCGATACCGCGTCGGTGCTATAAGCCTCCCCGGTCCAAACCTGGGAGAACCCCAGCCGCTCGGCTTCGAGGACCCTGTCCATATCGAGCTTCGGGTGCGGGCCGGACATATCGACGGTAATGCCGAGTTGCATAGGTTTTCTCCTGACGTTTCGGCGCGAATGCTGCGCGGATGGGCGCCGGGGTCAAGGGGCCTCGGCAGCGATGCCCACAGCAACCCCGATTGACACCGCACCCGCCCTGCGTATCCCTGCCGCTGCAACCACCGACACATGAGGATTCCCATGGCTAAGGCTTATTGGATTAGCGCCTATCGTTCGATCTCCGATCTCGACAAGCTAGCCGCCTATGCCAAGCTCGCGGCGCCGGCGATTCAAGCGGCCGGTGGCCGGTTCCTAGCGCGTGGCGTTGCCGCCAAGACCTATGAGAACGGGATGATGCAGCGCACGACGTTGATCGAATTCGACAGTGTCGAACAAGCGATCGCCGCGCACGACACCCCCGGCTACCAGGCCGCCCTCGCAGCCCTGGGCGACGGCGCCGACCGCGATATCCGGATCGTCGAAGGCGTCTGATCCGGCGCGGCGGAATATCCTAGCAGGTTGCCGTAAACGGGATCGGTGTTGCCCCGACGATTCAGGTCGGCCAGGGCGACCCGTCGGATCACGCCAACATGGCAGCGTAGTCGTAATCCGCCAGCACCTGCACCCGCCGCATGTAGCGGGGGATATCGCCGTAGTCGGGGATGGCATTGTGGGTGGTGCCGATATTGTCCCACATCAACACATCGCCCTTGGTCCAGCGATGGGTATACAGATACTTGTCCTGATCCTGATGCTTATAGAAAAAGTCCAGCAGCGCCGCGCTTTCCGCAGGTTCCATCCCGTCGATATGGGTGACGTAACCGATGGTGCAGTACAGCACTTTCTCCCCGACGATCGGATGGGTGTAGGCGATCGGGTGGGAGACCGGGGGCTTGCGCTTGCGCTGCGCCTCGGTCAGCGGGGGGCGCGTGTTGCCGGGCCGGGCACGCATTTCCTCCCAGAATTTGTTGAAGTCGTGGGTGGCGGTGCGACCCTCGATCTTGGTTGCGATTTCGGCCGGCAGATCGGCGTAGGCGGCGCGCATGTTGCGAAATTCGGTATTGCCGACCGGCACGCCATCGCGCTGCGGCACGTCCTGGGCATGCAGGATCGTGCTCAAGGCAATGCGCTGGCTGTACGACATATCCGTGTGCCAGCCTTGACCCGCATCCCCCAGGCCGATGGGTTTCCCGTCTTTGCGGATATTGGACAGGATCATGACCTCGGGGTGGTTGGGCTCGTGGAACATGTTGGCGACATTGATCTCCAACCCGCCGAAGCCGTTGCCGAAGCGGGCGAAGGCATCGACATCCAGCGTCTGGCGCGGGAAGCACAGCACCCCGTGTTCGCCGAGCGCGCGGAGGATGGTGCGGTTGTCGGCAGCCGAGAGGGGGTTTTGCAAGTCGATGCCCTCGATCCGGGCGCCGAGAATGTGACCGCTGGGGATGATCTGCATGGATTTGCTCCGAAACGCTACTGACCGGTAGTTTATCGCGCGGGCCGGGGATTGCCGCAATCCGGTCGCTGGCCTACGCCCCTCCCCGCATGGCAAACGAATCCTCTCCGCGCGCACGTCTCTGGCTCGGTGCATTCTACGGCGCGGCAGCCGCCACGATCTGGGGCGGCCAGTTGGCGATGTCGCGGGCTGGTGCCGGGGCGGGGCTGGACGGTTTCGACGTGGCGGCGTTGCGCGGTGGCATCGCCGGTATCGCCATGTTGCCCTGGTTGCTGTCGCGCAAACGCTACGGGCGCGGCCCCGGCCTTTGCCCCTGGCCGCGTGTCCTCACCCTGGCTGCCGTGGCCGGCCCACTATTCATGATCGCCAGCATGGCCGGGTTCCACTACGCCCCGCTGCCGCACGGCGCGGTGTTGCAGCCGTCGATGATGGTGCTGACGTCCATGTTCCTCTCGGCCCTGCTGCTGGGGGAAGCGCTGCAACCCCGACGCCTGCTGGGCGCCGGCGCGATCGTCTGCGGCCTGGCCCTGACGGCCGGGCCGGCGTTGTTGCAGGGGGATCGCCTGACCCCGATCGGCGATGCGCTGTTCCTGTTGGCGGGGGCGCAGTTCGCGCTGTATTCGGTGCTGTCCCGCCGTTGGAATGTGCCGCCGATGCAGGCGACCGGGGCGGTCACAGTGGTGGCCGGCGCGTTCTTTCTGCCGCCGTATTTGTGGTTCCACGGCCTGGACAACCTGCTGGCGTTGCCCCTGTCGATGGCGATCGCCCAAATCCTGGTGCAAGGCCTGCTGACGGGAATCGTGTCGCTGATCGCGTTCGGCCGGGCGATCCAGATTTTGGGCGCCGGGCGGGCCACCCTGTTTCCCGCACTGGTGCCCGGCGCCGCGATCCTGCTCGGTATCCCGTTGGTGGGGGAGTGGCCGACCCATCTGCAACTCGGCGGGCTTGCGGTCGTCACCGCCGGCCTGGTCTTTTCCCTGAGCGGGGGCCGGCGCGCCTGAGGGGTTGGCGCGCCTAAAGCGCCAAGGTTGCCGGCATGGTCCACCCGGTGTCTTATGCCCCTCGCCAGCCCGACGCCTATGCCGAACAGATCGGTGCGGTACTGCCCGAAAGAACGGAGGGGACCTAACCATGGCCATCGCGATCCGACAATTGCATCCGCATTTCATGGGCGAGATCGGGAATATCGACCTGCGCCAACCGCTCGATTCCGACACCGTGAAAGCGCTCAGCGACGCGATCGACAAATATGCGGTCCTGGTGTTCCACGATCAGTTCATCGACGATGCCCAGCAGCAAGCGTTCAGCCGCAATTTCGGGGAGCTGGAAACGACCGTCCGCGCCTATCGGAAGGATTTCGTGCCGCGGCTGGATGTGCATATGGCCGACATCTCCAACCTCGATGAGAACAATCGGGTGCTGCCCGCCAACGATCGCCGGCGGTTGAATGCGCTCGGCAACCGGCTTTGGCACTCCGATTCCAGCTTCAAGCGCATCCCCGCCCGCTTCTCGCTGCTGTCCGCTCGGGTCATCCCAAGCTGGGGCGGCGAAACGCAGTTCGCCGACATGCGCGCCGCCTGGGACGCGTTGCCGGATCGGATGAAAGCCCGCATCGAGGGCATGGTATGCGAGCACACCCAGATTTTTTCGCGCGGCAAGATCGGCTTCACCGACTGGGCGGAGGAAGAGCGTGCCAAAATGGCCCCGGTGCCGCAGCTTATGGTGCGCACGCATCCCGGTTCGGGGCGCAAATCGATCTACCTGTCGTCCCACGCCGGGCGTATTCGCGGCATGGAGGAACCGGAAGCGCGGATGCTGCTGCTCGATCTTTCGGAATTCGCGACCCAGCCGCAGTTTGTCTACAGCCATACCTGGAAGGCCGGGGACCTGACGATGTGGGACAACCGCTGCACCATGCACCGCGCCCGCGAATACGATGAGGCGGAGGTACGGGACCTGCATCGCACCACAGTATCCGACGGCGTGCCGACCGTGGCGGAAGAACTGGCGGCGTAACGGATTAGCCCCGCCTGTCGCGCCACGGACAGGCGGGCCGGTCCTACGCTGCCACCGGCTGCCGCTTCGCGACGTAGTGCCAGGCGACGACGACCATTGCGATCAAGACCGGCGGTAACACTGTCAGATTGAGCGCGGTCCAACCGGCCACTGCCTCGATTGCGCCGGAGGTCAGGGCCGTGCCGGCGACGCTGCCGAAGACGATGAAGTCGTGCGTGGCCTGCACGCGCACCCGCTCCTGCGGCGCATAGGCGGTGGTCAGCATCGTGGTGCCGCCCACGAACATGAAGTTCCAGCCAAGCCCGAGCAGCGCGAGGGAGATCATGAAGACGCCCCAGAGCGGCGGGAAATAGAGATTGATCCCAACGCAGGCGAGGGTGATCGTCGAGCCGATGCCGATGATCTGGTGCACCCCGAATTTCTGGATCAGCCGTCCGGTGAAAAACCCCGGCGCGAACATCGAAACCGAATGCGATCGGATCACATCCGCCGTCGCCGCCACCCCAAATCCGCACATGACCATTTGCAACGGCGTCGATACCATCAGCAGATTCATCGATGCATAACCGGCCAGCGACGCGCAGACCGCCGCCACGAAATTCGGCCGGGCGAGGATGGCTCGGAACGGAATATGGACGGTGACGCGGGGCGGAGCCGGCGGCAGTGCGGTGAAATAGAGCAAGATTCCCGAAAGGATCGGCAGCACCGGCAAATACAGATAAGTGGCGAGGAAAATGTGCTCCGGGATCAGATCGTGGGTGCGCTTGACCATCTCCGGCCCCACGATCGCCGCCAGCACGCCCCCCGCCAACACCAGAGAAATCGCGCGGGCTTTCGAATCCTGGTCTGCGACCTCGGCCGCTGCGAAGCGCAAATGCTGGCCGATGCCATGCCCCAGGCCGGCCGGGATTGCGCCGAGGCAATAGAGCGGGAAGTTGCCGGTATAGACCCCCAGGGCAAAAATCAGGCTGCCGCAGAACGACACCGAACACCCCAGCCAGAACCCGGCCTTCCGCCCATGGCGGGAGAACATGTGGCTCGCGATGACCGAAGCGCACATGACGGCGATCATCTGGATTGCCATCGGCAGCGTGTTCAGAGCCGAACCGGAGAGTTTGAACCCGACCAGGGATGCCATGATGGTCTGACCCGACATGATGGCATTGGTCAGCGCCTGACAGGAGAACAGCAACCAAACATTCTTATTCATCGTTAGGACGTATCCCTGGACTGCGACCCGCAAAGTTTAAGGCGCGGTGCGGGGCGAAGGCAAACGCGGCGCGCCCGCAACTGCTCGGACGCCGCCTTCTGTCCCTTGTAGATCGTGCGCCCGTTGCTGCGGTGGCGTGGTCAAAAATGGCTCCAACCGCCTTTGTCGAACGCCAGCGCCTCCCCCCGCTGGCCTTCGACCACGACGCTCGGAGGGCCGGCATGGCAGCGGCCGATGCGGGCGACGGGAATGCCGGAGGCAGCGGCTGCGGCGTGCAGTGCGGGTTCGTGCGCCGGGGGGACGGCCAGCAAAAGCTCGTAATCGTCGCCGCCGGTCAGCCTTGTTTGCAGCCATTCCGATCCGGCGCGCCGAGCCGCTTCGGACATCGGCACCGAGGCGGCCTCGATGGTGGCGGCGACATTGCTTGCTCGGCACAAATGGCCGAGATCCTGCACCAACCCGTCCGAGATATCCATGCCGGCGGATGCAATGCCGCCGATTGCGAACCCCACGCGCGGTTGCGGCAAGCGGTAGCGGTCCAGCAAAAACCCCGATCCGTCGGCCAATTTCCCCAACGCGACCTGAAGCCCGAGCGCCCCGTCGCCGATGGTGCCGGTGACCCAGATGCCGTCGCCGGCGGAGGCGCCAAAGCGATGCACCGACAGCCCCGGCGTTACGGTTCCGAGGATTGTTAGCGAGAGCGACATCGGCCCCGGCGTGGACGTCGTGTCGCCCCCCAACAAGGTGCATCCGAACGCTGCCTGATCCTGTGCGAGCCCCGATGCGAACCCGGCGAACCAAGCGTCCGGCGTGCCGCGCGGGGCGGAGACCGTCATCAGATAGCCCAAAGGCGTCGCTCCCTTGGCCGCGAGGTCCGACAGGTTCACCCGCAACAATTTCCGGCCGACCTGGTCTGGCGGGTCGTCGGCGAAAAAATGCACCCCGGCCACCATCGCATCGACCGTCAGCACCAATTGCTTGCCCGGTGGCGGGGTCAGCAAGGCGGCGTCGTCCCGCAGGTCGAGCGATCCCGGCCCGGCGAGGGGGCGGAAATGCCGCGCAATCAGGGAGAATTCGGGGGGGAGGGTCATGGCAGCCACCTATACGGTATTCCGCTCCCCGGACGCAGGCCGACGGAGCGGGGCCAGAAAAAATGGGGCCAAAAAAACGGGGCCAGACGGAGCGGGAGCCAACGATAATCCGGCCCCGCGCGATTGGCCAATCCGGGAACATCGGCCCGAACTACGGGCGGACAGCGGGGGTTTCCACCTTCAGCCCCTTGGCCCGCACCGCAAGATACAGTGCCAGCGCGGCCATCTCCGGCGAATCCGGCGGGAAGGGTTCGGCGCGCACGCCGACCATGCAATTGCGCAGCCGCCGGTTCAGCGAACCCATCGCCTGCCACTCCAATCGGTATTCCGGGTAGCCGTTCGGATGCCCCTGCGGAATGACCGCACCGGCAAGCTTCATCCCCGCGCGATCGTCGTGGCATTGCGCGCAGGAGAGATTGAGCTGCCCCATCCGGGTCTCGAACAGCCGGCGCCCGGCGGCGACGAAGGGATTGTCGGCATCGACGTTCAACGGCATGCCGCGCGATTGCAGCCCGACATAGGCGGCCAGCCCCAACGCCGCGTCGCTTTCTGGCGGCAGCGCCTCGGCCTGTTGGCGGTCGGTGCGGCATTCGCCGATGCGCCGGTCCAAGGTCATCGGGCGGTTGGTCGCTTTGTCGATGAGGGGATACCGAGCAGCGACGCCGCGCATGGAAACGGTGGCATCGCCGTGGCAGGACGCGCAGGATTTGCCGAGCGGGCCGGCCGGTTGGGACCATTGTGCCTCCCCCTCCCGCACCCACAAAAAGCCTGGATTCCCGCCATCGTCGTCCTGCATCGCTCGGGTTTCCGCGCTGGCGTCGTCGTAGCCGGATCGCAGGTCCACCGGGGGGCCGGCTGCGATCGAGCATAGCAATAGCAGGGGCAGCAGACGCTTCACACGGCCTCCACCGCAGCGGTTTCGGTTTGCACGACGCCATGATCGTCGGTGAACATGATCGACAGCGTGCCGCTGCGTTCGATCTGGGCCGAGAATACCAGAAACGGGTTGGCGGCGATGGCAGGGAACAGGTCCATGCCGAACACTTCCTCGGTGTCGAAGGTGCAGACCAGCCGGCGGACGATGTCGCGCGGGATCGCCAACCCCATGGCGTCGCGGCGTTGCCCGCTTTCCATCGGGTGGGAGATCAGCAACTTGACGTCGAACGGTTCGCCTTTGCGGACCTGTTTGGGAACGTTCAGTAATACCCGGACCATGGCGCGCCTCAATCGATGCAGGCAGCAAGGGTGACCAGCAGCTCGACGCTATCCTGCCAGAACGTCCCGTCCCGCATGCGGGCGATGGCGACGACGGTCTGCGAGGTTGCCAGCCGAATGCGCGTTTGGATGCGCGGCACCCCGGCGCGCGGCCCGAATGTCGCATGCAGCACTTCCGGCAGCGGATTGGCCTCGGCGAAAATGTGCAACGAATGCACGGCGCCGATCGGGGCGTCGACCGACACGGTCATGGCGACCGTATTGCCGTTTTCCACCAGCACCGGCAGATCGAGCTTGACCCGCCCCTCCGACACTGTGGCATCGCCGATGAGCCGGCGGATCAGCACGGCGACCTGGACCGGGGAGGCGGCGGCGATTGCGGGCAGCAAGGTGCCGGCGGCGGCGATCAGCAGGAAGCGGCGGCCGACACAGGCACCACGAGGCGGCAGTCCCGTCACGGTGCGCGCAACGTCACGAGGAAGGCAACGACATCGTCGATCTGTTGCGGGGTCAGAACCGGCTTCCCCGCCCATTGTTTGCCCACACGATGCAATCCGGCAGTCGCGGCATAGGACGGCATGATGCTATCCGGGTCGGGCGCGATAAGGCGCTGGCGTAATGCGGCCTCGGTCAATCGGGACCCGGCCCCGGCCAGCGACGGGGCCAGATTGCCTTGCAGGTGCGGATCGGGAAACGGGCCGGTGTGGCAAAGCAGGCAGGCGCTCAGTTGCCGGTTTGCGATGATCGCCCGGCCGTTGGAGGCGTCTCCGGCCGCCATGGTCAGCAGCGCGACCAAGGCGAGGCCGCCTCGCAATATTCCCGGCGCGAGTTCGCCTCGCGACACCGCTCGGACCGGCATCGCGCTAGCCGAACGCTTCGTGCGCAATCGTTTTGAACCAGGCGTCGGCATTCTGGGCTTCCCGGTAGCGAAAATCGTCCGCCTCCTCCAGCGGGCTGGTGCCGCCGGAGCCGGGCACCTCGGCCAGGACCCCGCCAACGGGCCGGTAAACGCCCGCGACCGATATGCCGTAGCCTTGTGCCAGCAGGGAGTAGCAGGTGTTGATCAGGATCGGCTCGTCCGGCGTGCCGCCGTCCAGTAGGCGGGCGACGGCCGCTGCGCAGGCTTTGGCTTGGGCATTGGCGGCGAAGGCCGATTTCGGCATCGCGCCCGCAATGGCGGCGTCGCCGATGACATGGATGCCGGGAACCAGGCGCGATTCGAAGCTGACGGGATCGATCGGGCACCAGCCGGTTTTATCAGCCACCCCGGCAATGGCGGCGATCTTTCCGGCGCGCTGCGGGGGGATGACATTGGCGACATCGGCCTTGTGGTCGCCGAAATCCGTTTTGAACACCGACGCGGCCGGATCGACCCCGGTCACGGTGCCGCCGTTCGATTGCGACACCCACTCAAGAATGCCGGGATAGAGCCGCGCCCAGCCGGCTTGGAACAATTTCTGCTTGGAGAAGCTGTCCTTGGAATCCAGCACCAGCAGTTTCGATCGCGGCTTTGCGCCGCGCAGATACCAAGCGATCAGACTCGCCCGTTCGTAGGGGCCGGGCGGGCAGCGATAGGGATTGGGCGGCACCGACATGACGACGGTCCCGCCATCGGGCATTGCGGCGAGCCGATCGCGCAGCAGCACCGTCTGGGCGCCGGCTTTCCAGGCGTGCGGCATGCGTGTGCTGGCGGCTTCGTCGTAGCCGGGTAGCGCGTGCCAATCGATGTCGATGCCGGGCGATAGGATCAGCCGGTCGTATGGGACCGAGGCACCGTTCGACAGCGCCACCCGCTTGCCGGTTGCATCGATGTCGGTGGCAGTGGCGTGGATGACTCGGATGCCGTCCGCTGCCAGCGCGCGATAGCCGAATTGCTGTGCTTCGATGGGCCGAACGCCGACGATCGCGAGATTGCTGAACGGGCAGGCGGTGAAGGTCTCGTTCGCCTCGATCAGGACGACGTCTACCGATGGGGCGTATTGCCGGAGTGCCCGAGCGGCGGAGGCGCCGCCGAAGCCGCCTCCGACGATGGCGACGCGGGCTTTGCCTTGGCCCTGGGCGACGAACGGCATCGCCAATCCGGCGGCGACGGCGGCGCGACGGGTTAGAGCGCGATGACCGGAGGTGGCATCACCGGAGGTCTGAATCGCGCGATCGAACACAGAGTTAGAGCGCGATGACCGATCGGATACGATCGCATCGTGCTCTACGCCGGTCATGGTGCCACCCCCGCCCACCATGCCGCGATGGCTTGCGATTCCGTTGGTGTAAAGCCTTTGGCGATGCGGCTCATGACCGTCGCCGGTCGGGTCCCGGCACGAAACCCGTCCAGTGCGGCGACGGTATCCGCCGCCGGGCGTCCGGCCAGCAGGGGCATGCCGGTGCCGCCATGGCAGCCGGAGCAACTGGCGCCGCCCGGCGGTGGGGCGGCCGCGCCGAGCAGCACGGCTGTCAGCAAGGCCGCCCGCGGGATCATGCGTGCGACAGATCGTGATGCGTCAGCGGCAAGGAGCGGACGCGCTTGCCGGTGGCGGCGAAGATTGCGTTCAGCACGGCCGGCGGCGCGACGGCGATGGTGGGTTCGCCGACCCCGCCCCAGAAGCCGCCGGACGGCACCAACACGGTTTCGACTTTCGGCATCTGGGCCAGTTTCATCACCGGATAGGTATCGAAGTTGGTCTCGACAACGCGCCCTTTGTCGATGGTGATCTCGCTGGAGAACATCGCGCTCAGCCCGTAGACGAACGAGCCTTCCACCTGGGCGGCGATCTGGTCCGGATTGACCGCGTAGCCGCAATCGGTGCCGGCGACGATTCGGTGGATGGTGACTTCGCCTTTTGCGGTTACGGAGACCTCGGCGACGGCGGCGACGTAGCTGCCGAAGCCGGCATTCTGCGCGACCCCGCGGAAGACGCCTTTGGGCAGCGGCGTTCCCCAGCCGGCGCGTTCGACGACGGCGTTCAGCACGGCGAGGTGGCGGGGGTTTTTCGCCATCAGGGTGCGGCGGAACTCGACGGGGTCTTTACCGGCGGCGAGGGCGACCTCGTCGATGAAGCACTCCATGAAGACAGCGTTCTGGTTGGTATTCACCCCGCGCCAGAAGCCCACCGGCACATGGGTATTGCGGATGGCATCGTCGAGCCGAAGGTTCGGGATCGCCATGTAGCCGAATTCTTCCTCGGTCCATCCCTGGAAGGCAATCATGTCGACGCCGTTGACCATGCGCGCTGGGGCGAGATAGGCGGCGATCGATTGGGCCGCGAGACGCCCGTGCAAGGCGACGACGTTGCCTGCCGCATCCAGGCCGGCGCGCATCTTCGCCTGGGCGATCGGGCGATAGAACCCATGCGCCATGTCTTCTTCGCGCGACCAGATCAATTTGATCGGTTTGCCTGGGATTTGCTTGGCAATCTGCACCGCCTGCTTCACCGGGTCCTGCTGCCCGCGCCGGCCGAACCCGCCGCCGAGGTGGTGTTTATGCACTTTCACATCGGCGAGCTTGACCCCGCCGGCTTCTGCGGCGGCAGCAAGGGACGCATCGCCGTTCTGGCTGGACACCCAAACCTCGACCTTGCCGTCGGCGAATTTGGCGGTGCAGTTCATCGGCTCCAGCGTCGCGTGATGCTGGAAGGGGGAGCTGTAGACGGCCTCGATCTTTTTGGCTGCACTGGCGAAGGCGGCGTCGAAATCGCCGTGCTGCTGCCCGATGCCGGCATCTTTGGCATCGAGGCCGGTCGCGACGTGCGCGGCGATCTGCTTGCTGTCGATGCTGGCGTTGGGGCCTTCGTCCCAGACGATCGGCAGGGCGGCCAAGGCCATTTTGGCCTGGTACCATTTATCGGCGACCACCGCGACGGCGTTGTCGTCGACCGCGACGACATGGCGCACGCCGGGCATCGACTGGATCTTGGCGGCATCGAAGGATTTCAGCTTGCCGCCGAACACCGGGCAGGCGGTGATCGCGGCATTCAGCATGTCGGGCAGTTGCACATCGATCGCGTAAACCAGTTTGCCGCTGAGCTTTTCGGCGGTGTCGAGGCGTTTGACCCCGCGCCCGATCAGCTTCCACTCGGCCGGGGTTTTCACTTTGACATCGGCGGGCGGGGGCAGTTTGGCGGCGTCGGCGGCGATTTCACCGTAGCGCAACCGCCGGCCGGTGGGTGTATGGGCAACGACGCTCAGCCCGGTCGTGCATTCGGTGGCCGGCACGCCCCATTTGGCGGCGGCGGCCTGGATCAGCATGGCGCGTCCGACCGCACCGCCTTTGCGGACGTATTCGACCGAGGCGCGAATGCCCCGGCTGCCGCCGGTCGACATATCGCCCCAGGCCCGCTTGTTCGCCAGATTGGCCTCCGGCGAGACGTATTCGGCTTTCACGAAGCGCCAGTCGGCGTCGAGTTCGTCGGCGACCAACTGCGCGAGACCGGTCAGCGTCCCCTGGCCCATTTCGGACCGAGCGATGCGGATCGTGACGGTGTCGTCGGGGGCGATGGTGGCCCAGATCCCCAGTTCGGCGGCGGTCTCGGCTGCCTGCGCCGATGGCAGCGACCATCCGAGGGAGAGCCCGCCACCGATCGCGGCGGAGGCACTGAGGAAGAAGCGGCGGCTGAGTTGTTGCGTCATGGTCGCGCTCCCTATGCTTTGCCGTTGGCGTTGACGGACAGATCGGCGGCGGTGTGGATGGCGGCCTTGATCCGCTGGTAGGTGCCGCAGCGGCAGATGTTGGTCACCATATCCGCGATATCGGCGTCGGTCGGCTGCGGCTTCGTTGCCAGCAGCGCGGCGGAGGCCATGATCTGTCCGGACTGGCAGTAGCCGCATTGCGGCACCTCGTGCTGCAACCAGGCGACTTGGATCGGATGGCTCATGCCGTCGGGGGACAGGCCTTCGATGGTGACGATTTTGGCGGTGCCTACCGATCCGGCGGGGATTTGGCAGGACCGGGTGGCGACGCCGTCCATGTGGACGGTGCAGGCGCCGCACTGGGCGACGCCGCAGCCGTATTTGGTGCCGGTCAGGCCGATCCATTCGCGGAGCACCCATAGCAGTGGGGTCTCCGGGTCCACCTCGATGGCGTGGGATTTACCGTTGATGGTCAATGCGAGCTTCGCCATATCGATCCCTTTCCGCTTGGGCGGTTCTTTGTGTTCTATAGGAGCACGACGCTTGGCGCGGCACTCTATTCCCGAATTAGACCGCCATGCGTTCCCGCGTCGCGGTCCCTTGTTTTGGCGGGGCGGGCGCTTCAGTAAGGCCTGTCCCCTGCGACGGTCACCCGGAACCCGGATCGCGTGTTGGGCCAGTAGTCCCACATGGCGCGATGTTGCACGCAACGATTGTCCCAGAACGCCACCGTGTTCTCGGTCCAGCGGAAGCGGCATTGGAACAGGGGGTTTTCCGAATGGGTGTAGAGGTAGCTTAGGATTGCGTAGCTCTCGTCGCGCGGCACGCCGACGATATTGCGGGTGAATCCGCGATTCACATACAGCGCCTTTTTCCCCGTCACCGGGTGCGTGCGCACGATCGGATGTTCCGCTCGGGGGTAAACCGCCTTGTCCGTCATGCCGAAATTTTTGTAGGTGCCGCGATAGTTTTCCTCCCCGTCGTGCACGGCGACCATGCCGTCGAGGTAGGCTTTCATCTTGTCCGACAAGGCTTCGTAGGCGGCGTACATGCTGGCGAACAGGGTATCGCCACCCTTCGGCGGGCAGGTTTTGACATACAGGATCGATCCCATCGGCGGTTCGGGATCGCAGGATACATCGCTGTGCCATCCTTCGCCGTTCGCGCGCGGGCTGTTTCTGTCCGCGTGGATGATCATCAGCTCATCGTGCCCGGGCGCGTGCGGCGCGGCGGGGTGGATATGCAGATCGCCGAAATTCCGCCCGAACGCGAGGTGCTGTTCGGGCGTCAAGTGTTGATCGCGGAAGAAGACGACCGCGTTTTCGGCCAACGCCCGATGGATCTCGTCCATCTGCCGGTTCGAAATCGATCCGGACAGATCGACGCCAGCGATTTCCGCGCCGACGATCGGGGTCAGTTTATCGACCGCGATCGTTTCGTATGGCGCGGATTCGTCGGCGGCATGCTTGTAGCGGGGGCCGTTATTGCCGCGCATCGGGTCCATCATGGCGTCGCTCCTGCGGTTAGCGTTGAACGTTGGCGCTGCGTACCGGAATGCCGGTCTCCTCGTAACAAACCTGTGCAAACGCCGCGACCCCCTCTTCGATCGTCTTCTTGCTCGGCATCGCAAAGCACAGTCGCAGATGGGACGTGGAATTGTCCGGGCTGACCGCCCAGGCCGGGCCTTCGTTGAACACGATACCGCGCGCGGCGGCGGGTTTCAGCAATTTCCGTGTGTCGATGCCGTCCGGCAACTTGATCCACAGGAAAATACCGCCTTTCGGCGCCCAACATTCCGCTGCTGTGCCGAATTCGCGGTGCACCGCCTCGACCATGCATTTCAGTTTCTCGTGCAGGACGCCGTTGAGATGCCCCAGATGCTTGTCGAAATTCTTCGAGAAATATTCGGCAACCACCATCTGATCGAGCGCCCCGGTCCCGCTGTCGCCCTTCAGCGGCATCAGGCGGCGCATGATTTCCCACTCCGCAATGACATAGCCAAGCCGCAAAGCCGGCGCCAACGACTTCGAGAACGACCCGAGGTGAATGACGCAGCCGGGGTCGAGGGCATACAATGCCGGCGGTGCTTCGATGCCGTCCCAGATCAAATCTGCGTAGCACTCGTCTTCGAAGATCGCGACATTGTATTCCCGCGCCAAGGCGATCAAGGCGTGCCGGCGATCCAGCGGCAGGATCGACGCGGTGGGGTTCTGAATCGTCGGAATCGTGTAGATGAATTTCGGCGTAATGCCCTTCGCCCGCAGTGCCGCCAATTGTGCGGCCAGGGCGTCGATTACGATGCCGTCGTCGTCGAGCTTCATGCCCTCGACCTTTGCGCCGATCTTGCGGAAACGGTTGATGGCTCCCTGGTAACAATATTCCTCGCACAGCACGGTATCGCCTGGGTTCACCAGCAATTTGCTGATCATATCGAGGCCCTGCCCCGAGCCGGTGGTGATCAGAATGTCGTCGATGCCGATGTTGAAGCCGCGATGGCTGTTCGCCTTATCGGCGACGAATTGGCGCAAGCCGGGGTAGCCCTGCGGTCCCAGGCCCAGATTGTAGATCGCCAGTTTCGAACCTTCCCGGCGCAGGACCGAGGCCGCCGCCTCGACCAGCCCTTCGATGGGAATTTCCTCGGGGTCGTTGTTGCCGCCGACGAAATAATAGGGCGGGAACGGCGCCCATTTGGCCGCAGGGTCGGGCAAGCCATCGCTGTAGAGCCTGCTGTAGTCGAAAGATGCGGCATCCATGGTCGGTTCCCTCCGATATGCTTGCCGTAAGCTTAGCAAGTTCCGCGCGGCCGGACAGCCCCGCTACAGCGCGACGGCCGCTTCACTTGCGGGGCCAACCGCTTCACACTGGCGCGGATACGAAAAGGACCGCCACCCATGCTCCCGCCGCGCGAATCGCTGACAATCTGCTTTGCCCACGCCGCTTACCGGATGAAGGACAGTTGGGACGCGCTGAACACCGGCATCGCCAGTTTCGAGGTCCGCGATCGCGCCGAACTCGACCGCCGCGCGCATGAAGCCGATGCGATCGTGGTTTCCGGCATGTGGCATAACGGACTGATCGCCTCGGCGTCGAAGCTGGCTTTTGTCCAGTCCATCAGTTCCGGGACCGATCAATACGACAAGGCGGCGTTCGCGGCGCGTGGCATCCGTCTGGCCAGTGCCGCCGGAGTGAACGCCCGCGCGGTGGCCGAACATGCCATGGGGCTGATTTTGGCGATGGCCCGTCGGTTGCCGGAAGCGCGCGACAATCAGGCGCAGCGGGTCTGGCGCGGCATGATCGGCGATCCGACCCAGCGGGAGGACGAGTTGGGCGGCAAAACCTTGGCGATCGTGGGCCTCGGCCGTATCGGCGGGCGGCTGGCGCGGCTGGCGAAGGCGTTCGACATGACGACGATCGGCTTCCGCCGCGACCCCTCGGCCGGCGCGGGCGATGCCGATAGCGTGCATACCTTGGCCGCATTCGGGGATTGCCTGCCGGAGGCGGATTTCGTCGCCCTGACCTGCCCGCTGACGCCCGAAACCAAGCATGTCGTGAATGCCGTGGCGCTCGGGCGGATGAAGAAATCGGCCTATCTGATCAACGTCGCCCGAGGCGGCTGCGTCGATGAAGCCGCCTTGATCGGCGCACTCCAATCCGGCGCCATTGCCGGCGCGGCACTCGATTGTTCGGATCCCGAGCCCCCGGCGGCGGAGTCGGTGCTGTGGGGGATGCCGAATGTGCTGATTACGCCGCACACCGGTGGCGAGACCACGCAGTACGAGAAGAACGTCAACGAGATCCTGCTGGAGAACCTGGATCGTTTGTGGCGGGGCGAAACCGAGTTGCGGAACCAAATCGTTTAGCAGGCTGTAGAAAGGCGCCGCCGGCCAGGCAATCGGCCGGGCGCCGCCATCGGCGACCGACACCCTATTCTGCTGTTGCGGTGGCATGCGGTCGAAGGAGATCTGGACGAAACGGTTGCATGTAGGCGTTGCGGAGATAGTGCCGTTCCTCGGTTTGGCTGGGGAACGAGGCACCGCCGAGGCGCCGTTATGCAATCTCAGAAATCGTCGGCGCCATGTTGGATTATGTTAATAAATATGGAATTGTCGAAATACTAATACGCCTCAAAGGCGATTTTTCGCTTGCCGAATGCAATGATTTCGATCAAATATGCGCGACGACTGAATGCGAGAGGGCATGTCCGTGATGCGAGCACTGTTACTAGCGGCCAGCCTATTTTTGGCCAGTTGGGCATCCGCCAACGCCTTGACGATCCTGTCCAGTCAAGCGTCCGGCTCGATTCCCGGGTATTCGGGCACCGGACTGTCGGGCAGTTTTTTCTCCTTGCAAAGCTATGCCAGTTCGTTGGGCAGTTTGGCGCAGGCGGATGCTTTGGTCGCGGCGAATCCGATCCCGACCGCCACCTTCACCGCGACCACCCCCTGCCTGCAAACCTGCGGCAGTTCCGTGAGCGACGGGATGTCGGTGTTGGCGTATCTTTCTTCGACTGGAACGAACATAACGGGCAACACGTCGGCCACGTTGAACGTTTCCGAAACCCAGTTCAGCGGCTACATCGCTATCGCTTCGGCTGGTACGGTTACTTTTTCGCTTCTCTCGGACGATGGGTCGATAATGAAGATCGGCGGCACCACCATTTTTAACCACGATGGCGTGCATGGCTTCAACGGCGGCTCGACCTCGGTGACCTTCCAAAGTGCGGGCTTGTATTCCTTTTATGCGGAATACTTCGAAAACGGCGGCGGCACGGGCGTGACGGTCTATATGAACAACTCGGCTATTCCGACTTCGATACTCTACGGCGCATCGTCGTCGTCTGCACCCGAACCGGCGTCGCTCGCGCTGTTCGGTATCGGGTTGGCAGGCATTGGCATCGCACGCCGCCGTCGTATGGCCGTCGTCTGAACGGCGTTCGCTACGATCCAGTCGCCGCATTCCGGCCCGCCTACCCCTGGTTGTCGAAGGGGTAGGCGGGCCGGATCGAAACACCTCGGCAGATGCCCGGATGGAATGCCTCGTTGCATGCGGCCGGTCCGGTCGCTGGTATTGTGGCGTTAGGCGACCCCCAGCGCCTTTTTCATCGCGCGTAAATTGCCGCGTAAATTGCGGGTGTAGCGGGCGGTAATATCCTCGTCGGTCACGCCCTCGGACGGGCTGAGATGCACGATCAGCACGATCCGTGTCGTGGCGTCGTCCAACGGAATGGCCGCGACGGTGGACCGGTAATCCGCCATCTCCGGCCGATCGACCATCGTATAGGTGTAGGAATACTGCGAACTGGCGGCGAGGCGTTCTTTCACCACCCGGCCCTCGGGCATCCGCAACGTGCGCACCTTGCCGGCTGGGGTGTCCTCGACCGATTCGCCTTCGACCAGCACCGCCCATTTGCGAATGCCGCCGAAGTCGCCGATGACGCTCCAGACCTTGTCGGCCGGTAGGGCGATGTCTTCGAAGGTGGTTACGTCGGCCATCGGCGTTTCCTTTTCCGCGTTTTTGTTTGTAGCATCATTCTTACCCCCGAGCGGCGCGGCGGTAAAATCCCGGTTGCGGCACCGGTCGCCAGGCGCCATCTTTCCAGCAGAAGGAGACATCCGATGATCCGCCTGCCCGACCCGAAGCGCGACGTCCTGGCCCGCCGCGATGCCATCGTTGCCGGTCTGCGCGACCTGCTGCCTGAAGCCAGCCTTATCTCCGACGAACTCCGCTTGAAACCCTACGAAACCGACGGTTTGTCCGCCTACCGGCAGATGCCGCTGGCGGTGGCGCTGCCGGAAACGACGGAACAAGTGGCCGATGTGCTGCGGTTTTGCCATCGCAACGGGGTCCGGGTGGTGCCGCGCGGGGCTGGCACGTCGCTGTCGGGCGGGGCATTGCCGATGGAAGATGCGGTGGTGGTCGGGCTGATGAAGATGAATCGCATCCTGGACATCGACTATGCTGATCGCGTGGCCACGGTGCAGGCGGGGGTCACCAATATCGGCATCACCAACGCTGTCGCCGGCAACGGGTTTTTCTACGCGCCCGACCCGTCGTCGCAGTTAGCCTGCATGATCGGCGGCAACGTCAACATGAATTCCGGCGGCGCGCATTGCCTGAAATACGGGGTGACCGCCAATAATCTGCTGGGCTTGAAGATCGTCACCATCGAAGGCGACATCCTCGATATCGGGGGCGCCCATCTCGACGCCGCCGGCTACGATTGGCTGGGGCTGCTGACCGGCAGCGAGGGCATGCTCGCCATCGTGACCGAGGTGAATGTCCGCATCCTCCGCGCACCCGAAGGTGCTCGGGCCATGCTGGCGGCGTTCGCCTCCAACGAAATCGCCGGGCGCTGCGTCGATGCGATTATTGCATCGGGCATCATTCCGGTCGCGCTGGAATTTATGGATCGGCCCGCTATCCACGCCTGCGAAGCCTTCGCTCATGCCGGCTACCCTTTGGACGCCGAGGCCATGCTGATTATCGAGGTCGAGGGTAGTGTATCCGAGCAGGACGATCTGCTCGACCGGTTGAAAGCGATCTGCCAGCGCTTCGATCCTATTAGCTTGAAGGTTTCGCAATCGCCGGAGGAATCGGCGGCGATCTGGAAAGGCCGCAAGGGTGCGTTCGGTGCGGTCGGGCGGATCAGCCCGGACTACCTGTGCATGGACGGCACCATCCCGACCTCTCGCCTGCCGGAGGTTCTGCGCCGCATCGGGGAAATGTCGGACAGTTACGGGTTGAAAGTCGCGAACATCTTCCACGCCGGGGACGGCAATCTGCATCCGCTGATCATGTTCGATGCCAACGATCCTGCCAGTTTCCACAAAGCGGAAGCCTTCGGCGCCGACATCCTCAGACTCTGCGTCGATGTCGGCGGTTGCCTGACCGGCGAGCACGGGGTGGGCGTGGAGAAGCGGGACCTGATGCCGTACCAGTTCGCCGAGCACGAACTCGCGCAGCAGCGGGCGATCAAGTCGGCGTTCGATCCGGACTGGTTGCTGAACCCGAGCAAGGTGTTCCCGCTGTTGGATGCTCCGGCGATGGCGCAAGCGGCGTGAGTCTGGCGTTGGTACCGGTCGATGAGGCCGGGGTCCGGGATGCGGTCGGCCAAGCGGCGGCGGAGCGTGTGGCGTTGCTCGTCTGCGGGAATGGAACCAAGTCCGGCATGTTGCGGCCGGTGCAGGCGGCGCGGGTGCTATCGACCGCCGGCCTGTCGGGTATCTCGCTCTATTCGCCAAGCGAGTTGATTATTGCCGCGCAAGCGGGCACGCCGTTGCCGGAGATCGAGGCAGCTTTGGCCGAAAAGGGCCAGCAACTGACGGCCGAACCGCCGGACTTGTCCCGCATTTTCGGCGCGACCGGCAAGCCCCAAACGATCGGAGGGATTACCGCGACCAACCTGTCGGGGCCGCGCCGGGTCGCCTGGGGCGCGATGCGCGATCACGTCATGGGTATCCGCGCTGTCACCGGGCGGGGCGAAATCGTCCATTCCGGCGGGCGGGTGCTGAAAAACGTCACCGGACTGGATCTGTGCAAGCTGTTCACCGGCAGCCACGGCACCTTGGGCGCGATAACCGAGGTCACGTTGAAAGTGCTGCCGGCCGCCGAATCCTCCGGCACGCTGGTCCTCCCCAACCTCTCCCCCCGCGCCGCCGTCGTCGCCTTATCCGCCGCGCTCGGCTCCCCCTACGGCGTGTCCGGGGCCGCCTGGATGCCGGCCTTCCCGGGCTTTGCCGGATCGGTGGCGTTCGTGCGGATCGAGGATTTCAAAGCATCCGTGGCCTACCGCACGGAAAAATTGCGTGGCGAACTCGGGATTCCCGGCACCGATATTTTGGACGAAGCGGCATCCCGTGCGGTTTGGGCGGCGGTGCGCGATGTACAGCCGCTGCCGCTGACCGACGCGGACGCGGTGTGGCGGGTATCTGTCCGGCCCTCTGCCGGTCCGAACGTGCTGGATTCCGTGGCATCGGCCGGACTACGCGGCTTCCTGGATTGGGGCGGCGGTCTGGTCTGGCTGTCCGGCCCTGCCTCCCTGGAATCCCACGCTTGCGTGGAAGCCGCCGTTCGGTCGGCCGGGGGCACCTGGACGTTGCTGCGCGGGCCGGACGCCCTGCGCGCTGCCGTCGATGTCGTGCCGCCGGAGGTGCCGGTCCTCGCGGCGATCGGTCGGCGGGTGAAAGCATCGCTGGATCCGGCCGGAATCCTCAACCCCGGTCGCATGTACGCCGGCATATAGGGGGCAGGATGTATATTCCGACCTGGGTCGATATCCCGATGACGATCGCGAGTTTCATGATCGTTTACGAAATATATCGCAAGAATTTCAGCGTGCATTCGCTCTGGCACAAGCAATTCGTTTCCATGACCTTGAGCATCGGTTGGGGCGCGTTGACAGCCATCGTCAACCGTAACGAAACGATCTTTTCCATACCGCTGTTCGTCGGCTCGCTGCTGTGTCTGGCATTCGCCGTCCACATTTGGAAAACCAAGCCTCGTAAATTACCCTCTGAACCGGCGCTGGACTGATGCAAACGCTTTTCACGACCGAACAACTGCGCGATCCCGATATTGCGGCGTCGAACCAGGTTTTGCGGACCTGCGTGCATTGCGGCATGTGTACCGCGACCTGTCCGACGTTCCTGCTGATGGGCGACGAACTCGATAGCCCGCGCGGCCGCATATACCTGATCAAAGATATGCTGGAGACTGGGCGCCCGGCGACCGAGGCCGTGGTCCGTCACGTCGATCGCTGCCTGTCCTGCCTGTCCTGCATGACCACCTGCCCGTCCGGCACGCACTACATGCATCTGGTCGATCACGCCCGCGCTTATATCGAGAACACCTATAAACGCCCGTTTGCCGAACGCATGCTGCGCGGCGTTTTGGGGGGGATTATCCCTCGGCCCTGGTTGTTTCGGCTGGCGCTGATGGGTGCCCGTGTCGCTCGTCCATTCGCGGGCGCGATCCCTGGCAAATCGATGCTGGCGCAACGGTTGCGCGCCATGCTGGCGTTGGCGCCGTCGTCGGTCCCCGGACCCAGCCCGGTCGAAAAGCCCGGCGTCCACCCCGCGCTCGGTCCGCGCAAAGCCCGGGTCGCACTGCTCGCCGGGTGCGCACAGCAGGTTCTATCGCCGTCGATCAACGAAGCCACCATTCGCCTGCTGAATCGCTTGGGGGTGGAGGTCGTGGTGGCACAGGAAGCCGGTTGCTGCGGATCGTTGAACCATCATATGGGCCAGCACGACGCCGCCATGGCGCGCGCCCGAACAAATATCGAAGCCTGGAGCAAGCAGGATATCGACGCCATTATCGTCAATGCCTCGGGCTGCGGCACGACGATCAAGGATTACGGCTTCATGTTCCGCAACGATCCCTTGCGCGAACAGGCCGAAAAAGTGGCTGGACTGGCCAAGGATATCACCGAATATCTCAGCAGCTTCGGCTACGCCCCGACCCGGGAAAAACCCGATCTGACCGTCGCCTACCATGCCGCATGCAGCTTGCAGCACGGGCAGCGGGTGACCGCCGATCCAAAAAGCCTGCTCGCGCGGGCCGGGTTTCGGGTGGTGGAGCCGGCCGAGAGCCATATTTGTTGCGGGTCCGCAGGAACCTACAATTTGTTGCAACCCGAGATCGCCGGCCAATTGCGCGCGCGCAAGCTGGGCAATATCAAGGCGACCCGGCCGGATTTGGTTGCGGCGGGGAATATCGGCTGCCTGACGCAACTGGCCGGCGACGGATTGCCGGTCGTGCACACAATCGAATTGCTGGACTGGATGGCTGGCGGGCCGAAACCTGCGGATGTTCCTTGAAACGCCTCGCGCTGCTGCTTTTGCTGCTACCCGGGCTGGCCTTCGGTCAAACGCCGGCGGAAAAACGGGCGACGGTCGAAAAACTCCTGGCCCAACTGAAAGACGCCGAAAGTAGCGAGATTGCCGCTGGGTTGGAGCAGCGGATCCAACAACTCTGGATCGATGGTGGTTCGGCCGCCGTCACGCTGCTGATGCATCGCGGCCTGCGGGAACTCGGTGCGGAAACTTACAACGAGGCGATCGAAACCTTCGATGCGGTTATCGTGCTCGATCCCTCGCTGGCCGAGGCATGGCACCGCCGCGGCCTCGCTCGCTTTGGATCGGGCGACACATCCGGTGCGGTCGCCGATTTTCAGCAGACGTTGAAGCTGGAGCCGCGGGCGTTTTCCGCGTGGCGGACCTTGGCGGATATCGCGGCGGGGCGCGACGATTGGGCGGGTGCGTATGCTGCGTGGCAGAAGGTGATGGGTATCGATCCGAAAACCCCGGATGGCGCCGCCCGTCTGCGCGATTATCGGCGGAAAGCGATCGGCGAGGATACCTGACCCCCGCGTTGTCCGGGGGCTGGTTGGCTCAGGCCCGATCGGGGATCATCCGGCCGAGGGATCGCCCGCCGAACAGATGCACATGCAAATGCGGCACTTCCTGGCCACCATCGTTGCCCATGTTGGCCAGCAACCGGTAGCCCGGTGCCTCCAACCCCAGCATGCGCGCCACTGTCCCAACCGCTCGGACAAACCCGGCAATTTCCTCGGCGCTGGCCGCGTCGCTGAAGTCGGCGAACGAGCAATATTTCCCTTTCGGGATGACCAGGACGTGAACCGGCGCCTGGGGGGCGATATCGTGGAATGCCAGCGCCCATTCGTCCTCGTACACCGGCTTGCACGGGATTTCCTTGCGCAGGATGCGGGCGAAGATGTTGTTGTCGTCGTAGGGCGGTAGTCCGCTGACGGTCATAAAGGTTGCTCCCGCGTCGAATTCAGGGGATTTTCCGAGTGCCGACGGCGGGGGCCGAGCGGGCGGCTTTCTCGGCGATGCCGCTGACACCTTCGCGTCGCGCGAGTTCCGCCCAGACCTCGTTCGGGCTGACCCCGGCGGAAACCCAGAGCACCATCAGATGATAGAGCACGTCGGCGCTTTCCGCGACCAGGGCGTCGTGATTGCCGGCCACCGCTTCGATCAGGCATTCGACTGCTTCCTCGCCGAACTTCTGCGCCACTTTCGACGTGCCACGGGAAAGCAGCCGAGCGGAATGACTGAGCGCAGGATCGGCGTCGCGCCGGGTGAGGACGACATCCCATAGGCGATCCAGCACCGGGGATTCCGCCGTGACAACGACCTTCTTCACCGTGGCCTTGGCGCGTTTCTTCGGCTTCGCCACCGGCTTCTTCTTCGTCGCTTTCGCCATTTTACGCCGCCTGTCGGGGAAGTCGCACCGGCAATCCGGCGGAATGAAGGGCTTCTTTCACCTGCGCGATGGTGAAGGTGCCGAAATGGAACACGCTGGCCGCCAGCAAACCGGTCGCGCCGGCCTGGGCGCCTTCGACGAAATGTTGCAACGTGCCGACGCCGCCCGATGCGATCACCGGCACGCGGACCGATGCGCAGACGGCGCGCAGCAGGTCCAGGTCGAAGCCTTTGCCGGTGCCGTCGCGGTCCATGCTGGTCAGCAGAATTTCGCCCGCCCCCAGCGACACCACCTGTCGGCACCAATCCAGCACGGCGATGCCGGTGTTGTTGCGGCCGCCATGGGTAAACACCTCCCACTTGCCGGGGGAGGATTGCTTGGCATCCACCGCGACGACCACGCATTGGCTGCCGAATTTGGTTGCGGCTTCCCGCACCAGTTCCGGCCGAGCAACGGCGGCGGAATTGAGGCTGCATTTGTCGGTGCCGGCGAGCAGCAAGCGCCGCATATCGTCGGTGGACCGAATGCCGCCGCCGACCGTCAACGGCAGGAACACCCGCGCGGCCGTGCGGGAGACGACATCGAGGATGGTGTCGCGGTTTTCGTGGCTGGCCGTGATGTCGAGGAATGTCAGTTCGTCGGCCCCGGCGGCGTCGTAGACCGAAGCTTGCTCGACCGGATCGCCGGCATCGCGCAGCGAGACGAAGTTCACGCCCTTGACGACGCGGCCATCCTTCACATCCAGGCAGGGAATCACGCGGAGCTTCAACATGCGGGTTTCATATCAGGAGTCCCGGATTTGACGAAATCTCGGATTGCCGGATATATGTTATAGTATAACATTACGAAAGCCCTGCTCATGCATCGACGCGCGTTCCTGGCCACTGCCGGCTTCGTTCCCTTCGCGGCAAAAGCCGAGACCCAAAAGCTGCGGGCGGTCGCGAGCTTTTCGATCCTGGCCGATATGGTGCGTCAGATCGGCGACGCCCGGGTGGCGGTGACTTCGATCGTCCCGCCCGAAGGCGACGCCCACGGTTACCAAATCCGCCCGGCCGATGCGCGGGCCGTGAAGGAGGCCGGGCTGACGGTTGTGAACGGACTCGGCCTGGACAACTGGATGCAGCGTCTGGTGCGATCGGCGGAGTTCAACGGGGTTCTGACCGTCGCCACCGCCGGGCTGACGCCGCGCAAATTGCCCGGTTCGGCGGCGATCGATCCGCACGCCTGGCAAGACCCACGCAACGGCGCGTTCTACGCCCGCGCGATCGGGGAAGGTCTGGCCACCGCCGATCCAGCCGGGGCCGATGCCTACCGCGCGGCGGCCTCGGGCTTCGCGGCGGAAGTTCTGCGCATGGATGCCTGGATCGCAGAGCAGTTCGCCGGAATCCCGCCGGCGTCCCGTCGCATTATCACGACGCACGATGCGTTCGGCTACTTCGGTGCTCGGTTCGGCATCGGCTTCCTTGCCGCGCAGGGCATCAGCACTGAAGCCGAACCGTCCGCCAGGGCCATCGCGGCTTTGATCGCGCAAATCAAGCAGGAGAAAATTCGTGCGGTATTCATCGAGAACATGACCGACCCGCGCCTTGCCCAAATGCTGATGCGGGAGACCGGCGCCGTCCTGGGCGGCACGGTCTATTCCGACGCTTTGTCGAAATCCGACGGACCCGCCGCGACGTATCTGGACATGCTTCGGCACAATACCGGTCTGTTCGTGGCGGCGATGCGCGGGTTATAGCGACCGCCGATCGCCCGCCACATCGGACGGAGTCGGTCGGTTCAGGCGCGCAATTCGTCGAAGACCTCGGCGTTGCCGCAGAATTCGTGGGCGTGCACCGCAGCGGTGCCCAGCGCCAACGCGCGGCGGCAGCGCGCGACCGAGTCGCAGCGGCTACAGGTCATCTCCAACTCGCGGGCCAATCCGCCGGTCATGCGGCGCACCCGATCCGGGTCCAATCCGCGCGCCCGCATCATCTCATCCATCAGGGCCGCGTTGTCGGCGGTTTTCGGCAGCACTTCCCGCAGGTCGGACTCGCAGATGCCGAGGTCGGAGGCCATCATGGCGAAATCGCCGCGCGTCAGGGCATAGAGCCCGTCGTCCGGCCCGACGCGGTCTTTGACCCAGTCGAAAAATCGACCGAGCAAACCGGTATCGTTGGGGGATGTGTGCATCGGAACCTCCCGAGGGGACTGGAACGGATCCTGATCCCCCGGGGTGGCCGATGCTTTGATTCAGATCAAGCGGCTTTTGCCAGATCGAGGCCGGAGGCATCGAAGGCGGCGAACAGCGTCGCTTCCTGCGCGGCGGTCAGCTTCAGATGCGGCGGGCGGATGTTCTTCCAGTCGGGGTTGCCGGTGTTGCGGGCCACCAGCGATTTCAGCGCCGGGATCAGCGGTACCGAGGTCACCGCCTTGCGGGTGGCGGCCAGAATGGCATGCGCCGCCGCGCCGTCGTCGGTGTTCCAACCGGCATAGGCGCGCGCGCCGGCCGAGCAGTTGATGTTGGACGCGGCGGTGATGCAGCCGGCGCCGCCTTTTTGCAGCAACGGGCGCAGCAGCGAGTCGTCGCCAGCGTAGAACTCGAATCCGTCTTTGGCGAAATTTTCGCAATAGGCCAGGCCGTTTTCGTAGTTGCCGGTGCTGTCCTTGATGCCACGGAATTTACCGGGAACCGCCTTCAGCAGCCGCGCGATGAAATCGACCGAGAACGGGATCGCGGATTGTTGCGGGAAATTATACAGATACAGCGCGACATCGCCGGCCACGCGCTGGGCCACTTCCTGGAAATAGGCCAACAGCCCGTCGTCGGACGGGTTCTTGTAGTAGAACGGCGGCAGCAGCAGCACGCCACGGCAGCCGATCTTCTCGGCGTGTTTGGTCAGCAGCACGGTGTCGGTAATGGCGGTGGTGCCGCAGCCCGGTAGCAGGGTGGATGCGGGAATGCCGCGCTCGACCAGGCCCTCCAGCAGCCCCATGCGTTCGGAAATGCCCAGGCTGTTCGCTTCGCCGGTGGTGCCGAGGACGGCCAAACCGTTGCAGCCATTGGCCAGCAGCCATTTGCAGTGCTTCGCCATGCGGTCGAGGTCGATCGAAAAATCGTCGTTCATCGCGGTCAGCACGGCAGCATTCACGCCGCCGAACAGGGCATTCTTCAACATCTCGAAACTACTCCTTGGTATCCCGGCGGGCGCGCGGCATGCGGCCCGGCCAATCGACGATATGATGCTCGAACGGTCCCGCCTTGCGTTCCCCGATGGCGCGCCCGCGCACCGAGATACCGGCCGTATGCACGGTTTCCGCACTGCCGGACACCAGCGGATGCCACCACGTGAGGTCCTTGCCCTCGGCAAGGCGGCGATAGGCACAGGACGGCGGAAGCCAGTCGATTTCCCGCACCACGGCGGATGTCAGGCTGACGCAATCGGGCACCCTGCGGCGTCGTTTGACATAATCGCTGCACTGGCAGGAATGCAGGTCGAGCAGCCGGCAGGCGACATTGGTATGCGAGAGTTCCCCGGTATCGTCGTCGCGCAACTTGTGCAGGCAACAACGTCCGCAGCCGTCGCAGAGGGATTCCCACTCCGCGCCGGTCATGTCTTCCAGGGTCTTGGTTTTCCAGAACGGCTTGTCGGCGCCCATGCGTCCGGAAACTACAGGGTGGTATCGAGGATGGCTAGCGGCTGCTGAAAAACGGGATCGGCTGATCGTGCCGACCCCGACCGGCCGGTGTCACCGGCCGGGGGGCGACAGGTTCTGTTCCTGAATCGGGCCACGGCCGGTCGGCGGATAGGCCGGCGTGAGTTGCGGCGCGTATTGCGGCTGCTGCGGCGCCGCCGGCGGCTGATAACCGGGCTGATACGCCGGCGCATAGCCCGGCGGCGGCTGCATCGGCGCGGCCGTCGGTTCGGTCGAACGGCCGCCGTTCCGGGTCAGAACCTCCCGCAAGGGATCGGCGCCGGGGTTGCTGCCCTGCATGCTCACAACGATCTGTCGCGCGGCGTAGGGTTGGCCGTAGTAGCCCTGGTTGGCGCGGGTGTCGGTGGACATCAGGCTGCCTTCCAGCGAAATGCCGCCGTAAAGGCCGCGGGCCTGGGCGAAGGCGACGATATCCGCGCCGACCGCCGTCGTGGTCGAACCTTGCACCCCGCCGCCCAGCGTCGCGATCGCCAGACCGGCATCGGCCCCCAGCTTCACCTGACTGTCCATCAGCGCGGTCAGCCCCTTTTCCGTCATCACCATGATGATGACCTGGCTATCCTGGATGCCGATCTGCAAGCCGAAACTGCCGCTGCCGATCGTGTAGAACGCCGGGTACGACCATGTCCCGTTCCCCGCTCGGGCCAAAAGCACGCAGTTGCCGCCCTCGCCGCCGAAGAAGAAGCCAGCCTTGAAGACCCGGGGGCAGATCATCGCGGCCTTGGCTTTGCGCAGCATCGCCTGCGGGGAGTCCGAGATCGTCTGGCTGGTCATTTCCTGCACCGTCAGGGCGGCACGATCGACCAGGGTTTGCTCGCCGCCGGGGCCGGTCGAGCATCCGCTGAGCCACATGGGCACAATGGCAAGGGCAAGCGTGGCGGCCAGGGCACGGGTTCGCATGGTCAGGGTCCTCGCTGTGGACGAATCCGAATCGTTAGGATCGCTGTTAGCATGGAGGAAGTGATTCGCGGCAATTTCAGGGCGCCCGCGATCAATAACCTGGGAGTTCGTTGACACAGACCACCCGCCAGCCCCCAGGATGGCGTTCCAACCGGGTCAGCGACAGGTTTTGGATCGACAGATGCAGGGCGTTGTCCGGCGCGACCCCCAAGGCATGCGCCACCGCCGCGCGGATCGTGCCGCCGTGGCTGACAATGACGACATCCTCACCGGCATGCACTGTCGCGAGCCGTTCCAACGCCGCCCCGGCCCGCGCTACGACTTCCACCATGCTCTCGCCGCCGGGTGGCTTTTCGTTGCCGGCGAGCGGCCAGAACGCGTGCGCGGGATTTGCCAATTTTTCCGGCAGATCGGCGTGCGGCAGGCCCTGCCATTCGCCCAGCGACTGCTCGATCAGGTCGGGTTCGACGCTGGGTACCGCCTGCGGATAGCCGGCGGCGAAAATCGCGGCGGCGGTGCGCTGGGTGCGGGACAGCGGGGTCACCACCCAACGCGCCGGGTGCGGCAGGCGCTCGGCCAGAGCGCGGTACATCGGCGCCTGTTCCAACAACGTTGTCTCGCACAGGGCCACATCCATGACGCCGTACAGCATGGCGCGGGCGTTTTCTTCCACCAGCGCGTGCCGGATCAGCCAGAATCGGGTTTCGCTCATTCGCCTATACTCAATAGGGCGCCGCGTACGCGGGCCTGGTGGAACTGGTAGGCAAACAGCGCCGAAGCCGCGCCGAGCCATAGGATATTGAGGCCGGTGGCGGCGGCGAGATGGCCGTAGGCGACGGTGCCGTCCAGCAGGATGCCGCGCATGCCCTCGAACACGTGTGCGGCGGGCAGGGCCAGGGCGATCGGCTGCACCGCTGCCGGTAGGACCGAAACGGGGTAGAACACCGCCGAGAACGGTGCGAGGCCGAACAGCACCCCCCACGCCAGCGGCTCGGCGCCCGACCCGTGGCGCAGGATCAGCGACACCACACCCAGCGCGACCCACCAGCCCATGGCGATCATGTTCATCGCGAACAGCACCAGGATCGGCCCGAGATCGAACAGGTTGAACGCGAACAGCCATATCGCGAGCAGCGCCGCCGGCACCACCCCCGCCAACATGCGCAGGATGGACAACACCAGCAGCGCGGCAATCAACTCCCACGGGCGGAGCGGGCTGACGAAGACGTGGCCCAGGTTCCGCGACCAGACCTCCTCCAGAAAGCCGATCGCCATGCCCATCTGGCCGCGCAGCGTGACCTCCCACAGCAGGACTCCGCCCATGATTGCGGCGCCGGCCAGCATTGCAGCATTTCCGAGGCGTCCGGTCAGGAAGCTGGCGGTGAAGCCCCAGATGCACATGTTCAGCACCGGCCAGTAGGCGAGTTCCAGCAGCCTCGGCCAGGACCGGCGGTAGAGCGCGATATGGCGGTAGACCAAGCCCCATATCCGGCGGAGGGAGGCGATCGCGGCCGATCCCCCGGTCGCCGCGCGATGTGTGTCTATCACCGTGCCGGCCCCGCATGTTTGCGGTCGCGGGCGATGTCGAGGAACACCTCTTCCATATCGTCGCGCCCATAGCGTGCCAGCAGTTCGTCCGGGCTGCCGCGATCGACGATCCGGCCTTGTTTCATCATCAGCACCAGGGAACACATACGCTCGACTTCCGCCATGTTGTGGCTGGCCAGCAGAATGGTGCAACCGGTCCGGGTGCGATACCGCTCCAGCCAGGTGCGCACGAGATCGCCGGTATCGGGGTCCAGGCTGGCCGTCGGTTCGTCCAGCAGCAGCACGTCGGGGGTGTTGATCAAGGCTTTCGCCAGCGCGACTCGGGTTTTCTGCCCGGCCGACAATTGTCCCGCCGGGCGGTCGAGCAGCGCGCCGAGGTCCAGTTCCTCGGCCAGTTCGGCGATGCGCCGGTCCATCCGTTCGACATTGTAAAGATGGCCGTAGACCCGCAGATTTTCTTCGACCGTCAGGCGCGCCGGCAGGGCGATGTAGGGCGAGGAGAAGTTCATCCGCGCCAAGGCTGCAAAGCGATCCTTCGCCATGTCGTGGCCGAGGACCCGAATATGCCCCGCCGTCGGCAGCAGCAGGCCGAGCAGCATGGCGATCGTCGTGGTTTTGCCGGCGCCGTTGCCGCCGAGCAGGCCGATCGTGGCACCGCGCGGGGCGGCGAAGGCAATCGCATCGACGGCGAGAACCTTGTCGTATCGTTTGGTCAGGTCGGTTACCGTGATCGCGTCCATGTTCGGGTGGATAGAGGCTGTTCCTGTTGCTGTGAAGCGCGCGATCGATCGGGCGGCAGAACGCATCGCGGCGTCGGGTGTTTCCCCGCCAATCCCGTTGCGCTACCCCTGCTGCATGACACCCGAATTGTTCGTCGCGACATGGCAGGCCAACACGCGCAACGAAGCTGCCGCGTCGAAGGCGCATTTCCTCGATCTGTGTGCGTTGCTGGAGGTGCCGCCGCCGCACAGCGACCCGACCGGCGCGGCCTATGCGTTTGAAAAAGGCGTGCGCAAAGCGGCAGGCGGGGCCGGCTGGGCCGACGTCTGGAAGCGCGGCTGCTTCGGCTGGGAATACAAATCCCGCGGCGGCGATCTGGAGGCCGCGCACGACCAATTGCTGCGCTACGCCGGGGCGCTGGAAAATCCGCCGCTGCTGATTACGTCCGACATGGCGCGGATCGTCGTGCGCACCAACTGGACCAACGCCGTCAGTGAGCGGTGGGAATTTGTGCTGGACGATCTGCGCGACCCCGCGGTGCGCGCGCGGCTGAAAGCCTGCTGGACCGATCCCGAGCGCTGGCGGCCCCAGGTCACGCGGCAATCGCTGACGGAGAAAGCCGCCGGGGAGTTCGCCGAACTCGCCCGCCGCCTGCGCGACCGGGGGCAGGAGCCGCAGACGGTGGCGCATTTCGTCAACCGGCTGGTGTTTTGCCTGTTCGCCGACGACGTGGATCTTTTGCCGGACGGTTTGTTCTCGGAACTGCTTGCCGGGGCTGCCCGCCGGCCGGCGATGTTTGCCCCTATGGCCTCGGAATTATTTCGCGCTATGGGGCAGCGCAACGGGCGCATTGGTTTCCAACTGGTGCAATGGTTCAACGGCGGTCTGTTCGACGACGACACCGCGTTGCCGCTGCAAGCCTCGGATATTGAGATTTTGGCGCGTGTCGCCGCGCTGGACTGGGGCGAAATCGACCCGTCCATTTTCGGCACGCTGTTCGAACGCGGGCTGGACCCGGACAAGCGCAGCCAACTCGGCGCGCATTACACCGACCGCGACAAGATTTCGTTGCTGATCGATGCCACGATCCTGCGCCCGTTGCGGGCGGAGTGGGCGGCCGCACACGGCCAGATCGTCGCCGCGCTGGACGAGCGCGCCCGCTTGATGCGTGAGGCAGCCACCCCCGGCGACGATGCAAGGGTGATCGCCGAGGCCACGGGCATCAACGCGGCCAGCCGAGCGGCCAGGGCGGCGATGCGCCGGGCGGCGGAGCAGCGGCTACGGCGGCTAGCGGATTTGCTGGCCCAGGCAGGCGGTTCCTACAGCGGGTTCCTCGACCGCATCAGGGCATTCCGGGTACTCGACCCCGCCTGCGGGTCGGGCAATTTCTTGTATCTGTCGTTGCTGGCGCTGAAGGACCTGGAGCGGCAGGTCATCGCCGAGGCGGAAATCGCCGGCCTCGAACCCGCACTGCCGCTGATCGGCCCGGAATCGGTGTTGGGGATCGAGATCAATCCCTACGCGGCCGAACTTGCTAGGGTCAGCGTCTGGATCGGGCACATTCAGTGGGCGCGGCGGAATGGGTATCCGCCGCCGTCCGATCCGGTGTTGCGGAGTTTGGATAATATCGAGTGCCGGGATGCAGTGCTGGCCCCGGATGGCTCGGTGGCGGTTTGGCCTGCGGTGGATGCGATCGTGGGGAATCCGCCGTTTTTGGGCGGCAAGCGGCTGCGGGACGTGCTGGGTGACGAATACTGCGAGCGATTGTTCGCGGCGTTTTCTGGAGCGGTTCCTGCCGAGGCCGATCTAGTGTGCTACTGGTTTTCACGGGCGCGGGAGGCCGTCGAAGGCGGCCGGGCTGTGCGGGTTGGACTCGTGGCGACGAATAGTATTCGTGGTGGTGCGAACCGCCGGCTGCTCGAACCCCTCGCCCAGGCTGGAACGATATCGCATGCTTGGTCCGACGAACCTTGGATTTTGGATGGCGCGGCGGTGCGGGTTTCGTTGGTCTGTTGGGGGCGGGAGCCGGCTGAGGCGCCGTTTTTGAACGGAGCGCGCGTTTCGGTGATTCATGCCGATCTTACGTCGGGAGAAAGCGACCTTACCTTGGCCAGAAAATTGCCGGAGAACGCCGGGGTCGCGTTCATGGGCGACACCAAAGGCGGTGCGTTCGATATTCCGGGCGATCTGGCTCGGCAGTGGCTTTCGTTACCCACGAACGCCAATGGCAGGCCTAACGCGGATGTGCTTCGCCCCTGGGCCAACGGAATGGACGTGACGCGGCGACCGTCGGATACCTGGATAATCGATTTTGGGTGGAAGATGACCGAAGCCGAGGCGTCCTATTACGCGGCGCCCTATGCGTATGCGGTCGAGCATGTGAAACCAGTTCGTATCAATAATAAACGCGCAGCTTATGCGCGAGAGTGGTGGCGGCACGTCGAGGCACGGCAGGGGTTGCACAGAGCATTGAACAGGATCGAGCGATTCATCGTCACACCTGAGGTTGCCAAACATCGGGTTTTTTGTTGGATGGCACCGCCAGCGCTGCCCGACCACAAATTGCAAGTGATTGCGAAGGACGACGACACGACGTTTGGCATTTTGCAAAGCCGGCTGCATGAGATTTGGTCCTTGGGCGCCGGCTCATGGCACGGCGTTGGAAATGACCCTCGTTACACCATCGGCACCTGCTTCGGCGGCTTCCCCTTCCCCGAAAACCTAACCCCTACCATCCCCGCCGCCACCTACGCCGAAAACCCGCACGCCATCGCCATCGCCGACGCCGCCAAAACCCTGGTCGAGGCGCGGGACCGTTGGCTCAACCCCCCGGACCTCGTGGAACAAATCCCCGAAGTCGTTCCCGGCTTCCCCGACCGCCTCGTTCCCCGCACCCCCGCCGCCGCCGCGATCCTGAAGAAGCGCACGCTGACGAATCTCTACAACACCAGGGGCACGCCCGAGGGTGCCTGGCTCGACAACCTCCATCGCGATCTCGATGCC
>JANXMB010000154.1 GCA_025354865.1 Acetobacteraceae bacterium
TGTCGGACTGCGAGCGTATGGGCGGTTGGCGCGGCTGGCGGCCTCGGTCGTGGCACCCGGTGGCTTCCTGCTGTTGACCTGCGCAAGTCCCTTCGTTTCGGCGGAGTCGTGGTGGGGGCACGTCGCTTACGGCCTGCACCGCGTCAGGCGAGAGGGGCGGGTGCTGTGGCGTGGCGGTGCGGGACCCGATCATCCGGTGCATCCCAGCCTGCCGGAGACAGCGACGCTGAAGGCGATGCTGGTATGGGTGGCATAGGTTTGGCGGCGTAGCGTGCATCGGATGCTCGGTGTTCTCTTTTTATTCTCGAATAGGCGGTTTTTCGCTTGCGTCGATGGCTGGTTGTTTGTATGAACAAAAACAGAACACACACCCAAGGATGCATGCCATGAACCCCACCATCGAAATGGCTTCCTGGACCATCGATGCCTTGCTGGCCCAGGCGATGGCGCAACCCGACCCAGTGCAATCCGGCCGACCGACTACGGCGCCGGTCAGTCGATTGGAAGCGCTGCTGGCCGATGTGTTCGAAAAAGGTCTGGCGTCGATGGAACGGCAGGCGCCGACACTGCAATAGAACGCGCTTCGAACGACGCGGTAACAGCTAGCCGACGGTTGCCCCAACCAAAGCCGCGCCGGCGCCGGCGGCGACATTGTCCAACCCACGGCACAGCGCGACCACCTTGTCGTAAGCCGGGGCTGCCGCTGCGATCGGGGCCATCCGTTTGGCATGCGCCTCGAAGTCCCAGATGAACTCCCGCCCGGTGCCCTCTTTCGTCACCACCCGACCGTCCTTCGCAAACACCGTCACCCTGGGTCCGAACAGCGTCCGCCGCACCATCGGCACGATCCGCACCCGTTTCATCAGGTCCAGAACCTCCGGCGGATCGACCTCCCCGGGATTCGGGCCGGCACCGCGCACCAGCGGGTAGCCGCCGGTCACCGCGCCGTAGGCCGAAAAATACTGCGTGCTCCCCACAACCGCATCGCCGCCGCGCGACGGGAATGCCGGGCTCGGGTATTCCGTTTCGAACCAGTTCACAACAGCCTCGATCCGATCGATGTCGGCATAGGCCAGCCCGTGTTCCTTGCACAAAGCAGCGGTCACATCGACATGGGCGATGTTGTACCCGGCGGTGGAATACACCCGATAGAGCGTCTCCAGGAACATCCAATCCGTGCCCAGGCCGGCGGTAATCGCCGCCATGTCCACCCGATTGTCGCCGGTGAAACTGTAGCGCAACAAACCGAGATTGTTGCCGAGATAGGCGTGATAGAACCCGGCCTCGCCTTCCAGCACAGTGTCGCCGCTGGGCTTGCCGAACCGTCCCAGGGCGCAGGCCAACAGCGCGTTCCGCACCGCACCGCCTTCCCGCAGCGATGCCCCGCCCGCCCGCGCACCTTCCAGATTGCCGGCCGCTAGGTTGACGCATTGCGCGATCGTGCCGTTGATCTGTTCTTCCGACAGACCGTGTATTTTCGCCGCTGCGACCGCGCCGCCGAAAATGCCGAACACCGGGCCGGAGTGGAACCCGCGCGACATCAGGGTGGGGATGAACTCCGACGCCATCCGTTCCAACACTTCGTAAGCGGCGGCGATCGCGACGATGAAGGTTTTGCCATCGCAGCCGGTCGCCTCGGCGGCGGCCAAAGCGGGCGGCATGATTGCCACACCGGGATGGGTGAGCATGCGGAACGTGTCCCACTTGCCGCCGGCAAACATCATCTCGGCATTGACGAAGGCGGCGCCGCCTTTGTTGAACCGTTCGCCGGAACACAGGGCCGTCGCGGCGGTGCCCGGGTCTTCTTCCCGAGCAAGGGCGAGCGCCTCGGTGGTGGCGGGCATGTTTTTGGCGAGAAGGGCGGAGCTTAGTGCTTGTAGGATCACCCCTTTCGCCCGATCGACGACGGCTGGGGGCAGGTCTTCATAGCGCAGGCCGTGAACGAACGAGGCGAATTTGCGGGACATCGACATTTTGGGATTCCTCGATAAACCGGTCTGGGGGAGGCCAGCCTTGCCAGCCACGATCCGAATTGCGGCGCGCGGTCAGGTCAGGCCGGCGATCTCTGCCACGGCTTCCAGTTGCTCGGCATAGCGAGAAACCGGATTGAGCATCAGGTGATTGGCACCCATCCCCACCAAAGCCTCCAGTTTCTCCCGCACCTGCTCGGGGGTGCCCCAAATGCCGGACGCGTCGGTGCCGGCGGGGTTGCGATAGACCTCGGTGAACCAGCGGTTCAGTTCGGCGCGGGCGCGTTCGGGCTTTTCGTCCACCGCCATGAACACGCGCTTGGAGATCGGGAACGTGTCCGGGTCCCGGCCGGCGGCGACCAGGGCTTCTTTCAGGATCGGCACCGACCGCCCGAACTCGGCGATCGACGATCCGCCCGACCCCATCCAACCATCGGCGATCCCAGCCGTCCGGCGCACTGCGTTCGGGTGCCCGACCCCCATCCACAAGGGAGGATGCGGCTGCTGCACCGGCTTCGGCCGCATCGTGGCGCCGTCCAGGTGGTAGAATTTGCCATCGTAGGTGGTGTGTTCCTGCGTCCACAGGGATCGAACGACCTCGACCGCTTCCCGGAAACGGCGGACTTTGCCTTCTTCCGGAACTTCGAACTCGCGGTAGTGATGTTCCCGACCCAAGCCGACGGCCAGAATGGCGCGACCGCCGCTGACATAATCCAGCGTCGCCCATTGGTGCGCCACCATGGCCGGCGAATGCACCGCCAGCACGACGACCGAACACCCCAGCCGGATGCGGGTCGTGACCGCTGCGGCGTATGTCAGCACCACCACGGGATCGAAGCATTCCACATGGTCGAGCGTGTTTTCGGTGACCCAAAGGTCCCGGAAGCCCAGCGCTTCGGCCCGTTGGGCGACATGGCGCACGTCATCCATCCCGATCGCATCGGGGGAGCGGTGCGGCAACGAGACCCCGAGGGCGATCCGGTCCTTCAGTGCCATGGCTCAAACTTTCTTGATCACTTCCATTTGCGCCCCGTCCGGGCACTGGATAAAGGCGATCTGGCGACCGGGGCCAGGCGACAGCTCTTCCAGAACCGTCGCGCCGTTGGCACGCAATGTCGCCATAGTGCCGTCGAAATCGTCGGTCTGCACCGCGATATGCTCGATGCCGTAGTGCTGCTCGTGATTCTGGTCGGCGTTGATGTTGGTGATGTTCAATTGCAACCCATGCAGGTCCAGATTGATCCCGCGTCCGGGCGGCCGTGCTTTGATCGTGGCGCCGAAATTGGCGATGTAGAACTGGGCGGTGGCTTCGGGATCGGGCGTTTTCAGGTGAACGTGGTGAAGCGCGAAAGTCATGGTCGGTCTCCCCTCGGGTTATCGCCGGACTGTGGCACCGGCTGAACCGAACTTCAACCGACGCACGGCGCGTCGGTGGCCTTGCGCGACCCCGGCCGGCTGCGCCACTTTGCGCATCCACAGGAACCCCGGACTCCATGCTCCCCGCTCGGCCCCCCGCTACCACCCGCATGAAACCGGCAGTTCCTGCCTTCGAACTGCTGAAAACCGAGCGGCTGACGCTGCGCCCGTTGCGGTCGGAGGATGCCGAGTCGATGCATCGGCTGGTCAACGACTGGGAGGTAACGCGCACCCTCGCGAAGGTGCCGTTCCCCTATCCGCGCGAACTCGCCGACGATTGGATCGTCGCCTGCGTGCAGGAACTGGCGGACGGGACCGCCTATACGCTTGCGATTACCGGGCACGAAAAGGGGGACGAAGTCCTGTTGGGCATCGTCAGCCTTCGCCTCGACCCGACAATCCGACTGGGCACCTTGGGCTATTGGGTCGGCCGCCGGTTCTGGGGCCACGGCGTCGCGAGCGAGGCCGCCGGCCGGATGCTGCGCTGGGGGCTCGCCAATCTTGCGATGGATCGGGTGCAAGCCGAGGTGTCGGTCGACAATCCCGCCTCGGTCGCCGTCCTGAATCGCATCGGCCTCCATCCTGCGGGGGAGGGTATGGCCTATTCCGTCGCACTCGGTCGGGAACATCCGGTGCTGCGCTTCGAAGCCAGCCGAGACGACGTGTTCGGCACCACGCAGGCGCCCGTCGATGCGACCGGGGAGAAGCCGGTGCTGCTGGTGGTTGCCTGTGCCCTGATCGACAGCGATGGCCGCATCCTGCTGGCGCGTCGGCCGGAAGGGAAGAAAATGGCTGGCCTGTGGGAGTTTCCGGGCGGCAAGCTCAACCCGGGCGAAACGCCGGAAGCCGCGCTGATCCGCGAATTGAAGGAAGAGCTGGACATCGACGTCGGCGCCGCCTGTCTGGCCCCGTTCACCTTCGCGTCCTACGCTTACGACACGTTCCATCTACTGATGCCGCTGTTTCTGTGCCGTCGGTGGAAGGGTACGCCGACCGGGCGGGAGAATCAGACCCTCGCCTGGGTGTGGCCGAACAAGCTATCCGACTACGAAATGCCGCCCGCCGATAAGCCACTGATCCCCCTTTTGCGGGATTTCCTATGAAGGACGCCGCCATGCCAGCGAAAAACCCCACGGCCTGCCTTCTGGTCATTGGAAACGAGGTCCTGTCGGGCCGCACCCAAGATGCCAATATCCGCTTCCTCGCGGTCAAGCTGGGCGAATTGGGCATCCCGCTGCGGGAGGTACGGGTCATCCCCGACATTGCCCAGACCATCGTCGATACGGTGAACGAGGTGCGCGCAAAGTACACTTACGTTTTCACGACCGGCGGCATTGGGCCAACGCACGACGACATCACCAGCGAATGCATCGCGGCCGCGTTCGGGGTTCCCTGGGAACCGCACCCGGTCGCATTTGCCCGTATGGAAGCCGCCTACAAGCCAGGCGACTTCAATGCCGCCCGCCAGCGCATGGGCACCATGCCGCGCGGCGCCGCGCTGATCGACAATGCCATGTCGGTGGCGCCGGGCTTTCAGATGGAAAATGTCTACGTGATGGCGGGCGTGCCGCGGGTGATGCAGTCCATGTTCGAATGGCTGGCGCCTCGGTTGGAGGGCGGGCAGAAAATCGAATCCCGTTCGGTGCACGCTTTCGGCCTGCCCGAGGGCATTATCGCTGCCGGCCTGACCGAAATTCAGGGGCGCTATCCCGAGATCGATCTGGGGAGCTACCCGTTCTACCGCCCGACCGGCAATGGCGTGACCCTGGTCGCCAAAGGCACCAGCGGTGCGGATGCCGAAGCGTGCATTGCCGAGGTAACGGCCCTGATCGCCAGCCTCGGTCGGACGCCGATTCCGGGCGAACCGGCGGAGTAATACCGGTCGGCCGAACCTTTGCCTCTCATGCGAGTGGTATCGGAACTTATCGGGCGCCCTCGCCTGTGCCCGATAGATTCCTACAGTCGATCGGGACGTGCGATTCACGCCGCCGACGATCTCCGATTAGAACCGATATCCAATACCGGCGCCCACAACGGTCGGGTTCAGCGCGGTCTTCGCTCGGATAGCGCCGCCGTTGATGCTGGCCTCGGTGCTGACGAAGATCTGCTTGACGTCCATGTTGGCGAACCACCGCCCGGAGAAATTGTAGTCGAAGCCCACCTGGATCGCCGCGCCGACATTGCTTTTCAACGCCAGGGAGGTCACCGCATTGTTCGCGGCCGAGGTGGCATAGAAGAAGCTGACGTTCACGCCGGCCCCGACATAGGGGCTGAATTTCTCATGCGGCATGAAGTGGTATTGCAGCAGCAAGGTCGGCGGCAGAACCCAGGTGCTTCCCACGCGATAGCTGCTGCCAAGTGGCGAGTTGACGGCATACAGATCGTGCTTGCTGGTCGCCGCAATCAGTTCGAGCGCTATGTTATCGGTCAGGAAGTAAGAGAAATCCGCCTCGGGGGTCACGAAATTCGACGTTCCGACGCCGCCGGTATTGATCGCGCCGGACAAGGAACTGCTTGAGTTTTCCGGGATCACGCCGATCAACCGGCCGCGGATCATGAATGCGCCCGCACCTTTTCCAACGGGCGCGGCATCGGTCGCCTGCGCCTTCGCGGTCGCCACGTCGGCAAATGCCAAGCCGGTCAAAAGGCTGGTGGCGAGCAGTAGATTCTTCATTGTCTTCGTCCTTCCGTTACGCGGGATCGTGCGTCGGAAGGGACAACACCACCGGAACCGAGGGCCGGCTTTGATGTGAATCAACGTTGAAAAGCCATCGAACCGAATTGCATCGGTGTTGCAAATTTGCCGCACAAACGCGGTTCGCGATCCAGGACCGGCCTGGAATTCGTTCCGATGGCGGAGGACCCGACCCGCAGTCTACCCCGATGCGCCGGCGGCGCGTGCGGGTTTCTCCGGTCCGCCGAACAGCGCTTCGACATCGGCCTCGGTCATTTTCAGCGCGCCGCCTTTTTCCGCTTCGAGCACGCTGGCAACCAATCCGCGCTTTTTCTCTTTCAGCGCTTCCATTTTCTCCTCGATGGTACCGAGTGTAACCAGACGATGCACGAACACTTTCTTGTCCTGCCCGATCCGGTGCGCGCGGTCGGTGGCCTGATCCTCGACCGCCGGGTTCCACCAAGGATCGTAATGGATCACCGTATCGGCGGCGGTCAGGTTCAGACCCACGCCGCCCGCTTTCAACGAAATCAGGAACAGCGGCACATCGCCGCGTTGGAATCTCTTGACCGGTGTCGCGCGATCTTTCGTATCGCCGGTCAAAATGGTGTACAGAATTTTGTCTTGTTTCAAACGTTCCTCGATAAGGCTCAGCATCTCGGTGAACTGGGAGAACAGCAGGACTTTTCGCCCTTCCTCTAGCATGACCGTCAGCATTTCCATCAGCCGATCCAGTTTCGCCGACCCGGCTTTCGATCGTTCCACGGCCTTCAACTTGATCAAGCGCGGATCGCAGCACGCCTGCCGCATCTTCAGCAGGGCATCCAGCACGATGATGCCGGATCGCGCCAAGCCCTTCTCGGCGATGGCAGCTTTGACCTTGGCGTGCATCGACAGTCGAATGCCTTCGTAGATGCCGCGCTGGGCTTCTTCCATCTCCACCGGTTCGTTGATTTCGGTTTTCGGCGGCAGGTCGGTCGCGACTTCGTCCTTGGTCCGGCGGAGGAGGAATGGTTTTATCCGAGCAACGAGTTGGCCCTGACGCTCGACATCGCCGGCTTTTTCGATCGGGCCGCGGTAGCGGGTTTTGAACGCGCGTTGCGACCCCAAGAACCCCGGCGCCAGGAAGTCGAACAGCGACCACAACTCACCCAAATGGTTTTGCAGCGGCGTGCCGGACAGGCAAAGCCGCTGCCCCGCCTGCAAGCGCAGCGCCTGCCGGGTGGTTTCGGCGTTGGGGTTTTTGATCGTCTGCGCCTCGTCCAGAATGACCACATGCCATGCCTGCTCGGTCAGCACGGCGTGATCGCGCGCCAGCAGGGGGTAGGTGGTCAGCACCAGATCGTGTTTGGGGATCTGCTTGAACAGCCGCTTGCGATCCAATCCGTGCAGCACGAGGACTTTCAACGAGGGGGCGAATTTCTCCGCCTCCATGGTCCAGTTGGGCACCAGGCTTGTGGGGCAGACGATCAACGCCGGTTTCTTCAGTCGTCCGGCCTGTTGTTCGATCGACAGATGGGCCAGGGTCTGCACCGTTTTGCCCAGCCCCATGTCGTCGGCCAGGACGCCGCCCAGGCCCGCACTGCCCAGGAACTGCAACCAGTTGACGCCCTGTTGCTGATACGGTCGCAGCGTGCCTTTGAACGACTTCGGCACGATCGCAATGGGGACGGACCCGCCGTTCTCGCGCAGCGAGTGTCCCAACGATCGCAATTGTTCGCCGCCCCGCAGCACAAGCCCGGATCGTTCCTCCAAAGCAGCGAGATCGATCGCATCGAGGCGGGAGAACCCGATTTTCTCATCGTCCGGATCGATGCTGCCGCCGGCTGCCAATTCCATCAAAGCCAGCAGGATGGGCCGGATGCGCCCGACCGGCATCGACAGCAGGCGCCCGCCGGTCATCGGGATGGTGAAGGGCGCGTCGTCGGCGCGGTCCAGCATCGCAGCGAGATCGGGGCGATCGATCAGGCGGATCAACGCGGGGACCAGATCCACCCGTTCCCCGTTCACCATCACGCCCAGGTTCAATTCCAGCCAGTCGATGCCTGAACCCTCGATCAATTCGGCGTCGATGTCGCTGTCGGCGGTGTAGGCTTGCACCGCAAACGCCTCGTCGACCGAAATAGTCCAGCCAGCGGCTTTCAGTTTCGGCACTTCCCCGGTGACGAAGTCCAGCCAGTCGGCTTCGCCCCGAGCCTTCACCAGCACCAGATCGTCGGTATGGGCGTGGCGGAAGTTGCTTGGCGCCAGTTCCGACACGGTGGCGAAGCCCAGTTCCCGCAATTTTGCGAAGGTCGCGGTTTCCTGTTTGGCGTCGCGCAGCGGTTCGTAAAACATGCCGTTATGGGCCGCGAGTTGCGGCCCTTTCAACGTGGTGTAGGGCAGGCTGACTGGCGCGTAGCCGAAGGAGAGGCGACCGAGCGGAACCTCGAACAAGCCGCCTTGTATGCGCTTGACCATGCCGCGGCCGCGATAGGGATCGGCGGGCAGCGTGCCCGACAGCAGGCGCAGATGTGGCACCAGCGGGCCGGTGCCGTGCTTCGACCCCTCCACTTTGTTCGGTGCTGGCGGCTTGATGCCCGGCACACGTTGTTCCAATTCGGCCCGCACACGCATGGTCAACTCGGCCGGAATGGGCGGGGCAGCGAGCATTTTCGTCGCCACCTGCTTCGGCATTTTCAGCGCGATCGGTCCCATGGTGCCGCGCACGGGATCGACATACCAGGGATCGGGCACGCGCACGGCCTGTCGGCCGCCGGGCAGGTCCAGGCAGGGATACTGGCTACCGTCGGCGGCTGTCTGCCAACCGATCTCGGCCGAGATGGGATCGCCCTCGGTTATATGGGGGCCGGTCACACTGCCCCAGGTGGCGCGGCCGGTCGCGACGATGCGGCGCAGCGTATCCAACGGATCGTCGTCCGCCGGTATGCCCGGCGTAGGCCGCTCGGCGCGCAGAAGCCGGGTGAGGATCGTGCGGTCGGACGGGCGTACGAAACGCGCCATATTGGTGACATTCACCGGGGGATACGGCTTGCTTTGCCCCGGCATGTTGTTGGTGCGCAGCATCACGTTCATCGACTGCACCCGTAGCATCGGCACCCCGTTGGGGCCTGGCGCGGCATCCAGCACATAGTAAACCCGATTGCGGACGGTCGGCGGGTAGTCTTCCGACTCGGAATCGTCGTCGGTGCTGAGCGAGTCCAGCCACGCGCCGATCGAGGCCGGCAGGGGTTCGGCACGCGAGGCCGGCGGTGGCGGCGGCGCACGATTGGCCGGCGGGCGCCCCGGCCCGCGGCGAACGACCGGTGTCGGCGCCGCGATCGTCATCGGTGCATACCCGGTCCGTTGCCGGCGGTGCGCCGCGATCAGGACCGCCGCCAGATGCTTGCAGCCGCGTCCCACCGGGCAAGAACAGCGGCCGGCGATCAGCAACGGCCCGAACGGGTTGCGTTTGACGGTCACCCGCTGCGTGTACGGATCGGGCATGGTGCCCACGGTTGTCGCAGCGATCGTGTCGCCCTCGGGCGAAATTTGCAGGTTCTGCACGCGCCCGCGCAATTCGTAGACACGCCCGTCTTCCAGCGCTTTTGCGCCGAACAGGCTTTTGATCACTTCGTCGCTCAGCGACAAATCGGGGGGGGAGAGGGAATCCATGGGCATAACCCGGATGTCTAGCACAAATTCTTGCCCGAGTCGTAAGTCTCTTGCGCGCGATTTCCTCGGGTGGTCATCTGCCCTGCGTACACGGCAGAGAGAACAATCATGGTCGAAGCAGTCGGAAGCGAGCAAGAACGCGCGCTGGTGGAATTGGCCCATCGCGTGCTGCCCGGTGGCGGTTTCGGCAATTTAGCGTCGGATATCGTCATCGCCGAGGGCTATGGCGCGCGCGTCCGCGATGTATCCGGAAACGAATATGTCGATTTTCTGCTTGGCTCCGGCCCTATGTTCGCAGGCCATGCTCACCCGGATGTGATCGCCGCAGTGCAGGCGCAGATCGTCAAAGGCACGACCTTCTTCGCCAACAGCGAGCCGGGAATCCGACTGGCTGCCGCCATTGTCGATGCCGTGCCGTGTGCCGAACAGGTGCGCTTCACCTCGACGGGGACCGAGGCCGACACTTATGCCATGCGCCTGGCCCGCGCTGTCCGCAAACGGGACAAAATCCTGAAATTCGAGGGCGGTTTCCATGGCATGAGCGAATACAGCCTGCAAAGCATGACGCCGAAACGGCCGGGCAATTTCCCGCAGGCAGCGCCGGATTCGCCGGGCATCCCGCGTTCGGTGGCCGGCGATATGCTGGTGGCGCCGTTCAACGACCCCGATATGGCCGTGAGCCTGATCCGCGAACATCGCGACGAGCTGGCCGGGGTTATCGTCGAACCGTTCCAGCGCCTGATTCCGCCCCGGCCCGGGTTCCTGCAAGCCCTGCGGGACGTGACCACAGCCTGCGAAATTCCCCTGATCTTCGACGAAATCGTGACCGGGTTTCGCTTCGCCTACGGCGGCGCGCAGGAATACTACGGCGTGACCCCGGATATCTGCACCCTCGGCAAGATCGTTGCCGGCGGCTTTCCCTTGGCCGTCGTGTGCGGCCGCGCCGAATACATGCGGCATTTCGATCGGGGACAAATGGGCGACGACGTGTTGCCGCAGATCGGAACGCTTTCGGGCAATCCTGTCGCCTCCGCCGCCGGGCTGGCGACGCTGAACGTGCTGCATCGCCCCGGCACGTATGAGGCCGTGTTCGCCACCGGACAGCGTTTGATGGACGAGCTGGCAGCAGCCATCGCCGCAGCCGGACTGCCAGCGCAGGTAATCGGCATGCCGGTGCTGTTCGACGTCATATTCGCGACCGGCGATATCGCGGATTATCGTGCCACCTTGCGCCAGGATACCGATGCCATGCGCCGCTTCAACCGATCGCTGCGCGGCGCCGGGGTGCTGAAAGGCGACAGTAAATTTTACGTTTCGACGGTGCACACCGAAGCCGATGTGCAACTGGCACTCGCCGCATTCCGCGTGGCGGCGGAGGCCGAGGCAGCGTTCCGCCGATAGGCCAGGACATTATTTCCACGTAACGCGTGGTCGGCTCCCGAGGCCGCCGCGGCACCCTGCCGACGCTGACGGTCGTGCCGGGGTTGGGCGAGCGGCCCGACATAAAAAAGCGCCGCCCCGGTTGTTCGGGGCGGCGCCTTTGTCGCTGTGTCGTTTGGTTAGTGCAGCGTAGTAATCGCGAAGTTCGTGGTGCCGCCCGAATACATGTTGGCGGTGGCCCCGGACAGCGTCGATCCGTTCAAAGCGATCGCGTTGACATACAGATTGCGGTCCGTGGTGTTGGTGCCGCCGTAAGCGTCGTTGGTGAACTGGACGCCGACCGTATGCGACCCAGCGCCGAAGTTGCCGCTGAAGGTGAAGGACTGGGTCTGGCCGCTGCCATGCAGGGCAGAGACCGACTGCGCCGTCGTGACCTGCTTGCCGTCGAGGAACAGGATGAACTGCGCGTCGCCCTGATAGGCATCTTCCGACAGAGCCAGCGTCAGCACATCGGCCGGTGTGGCCGCCGTCGTGGTCGAACCGCCGACCGTAACCGTCGATGTGCCGTTCGAATACAGGCTACAGGCCGTGCCGGCGTAGGTTGTGCCATCGTAGCCGACGGAATTGACATACAGGTTCCGGTCGGTGGCACTCGTGCCGCCGCTCGCGTCGTTGATGAACGAGATCCCGATCCGATGGGATCCGCTGCCCCAGGCGCCCGTCAGCACGAAGCAGTTCGCGTCGCCGGACGAGTGCAGGGCCGAGGTGCACATCGCATCGCCATACTGCACACCGTCGACGGTGACCTTGAACTGGGCGTCGCCTTGATAGGCATCTTCCGACACGCAAACCGTCAGCGTGTCGGTTGGGCAGGTGCTTCCGCTGCTGTTGAGATGGCCGCCGTTCGTCCCGACATACCCGGTCAGGGTCAGGCTGCCGACCTGATCGCCCAGATGCATCGCTTGGTTGCCGCTGGTGTTGTAGGACAGGCTTTGCAACGGGGCCTGACCGGCCAGATAGGCGGCTTGGCTGGCAAAGACATAGGCGTAAACACTGGCGCCGGCCGTCGTGTCGAAATGCGCATTCGCCGCAGCGACAGGCGTGTTGGTCAAGGAGTTCAGGGTCGAGTCGGCATAGATCGACTCACCGTTTTTGACCGTGCCTTGGAAGTAGGTGGTCGCGCCCGTGGCATAGGCGGCGCTTTTGTTGCTGATCAACACGAACGCCTGGGATGCCGTGTTGGAGCCGACCACGTTCGCCATGCCGGACTGCACCTGCTTCAGCGCCAGGACGTTGCTGGCGTTGTAGGTGAATTCTAGGGTGCGCGCGCCGCCGTAGACGGTGGTCAGGCTGGCCGTCGTCGCAGCACCATCGACGCTGACGTTGCTGTTGTTGTTCAGGACCATCACCTCGGCGGTGTCGGTCGCTGTCACCGTCGCACCGGCTGCCGTCTTGCCGGTGACCGTGACGGTGTCGGCCGCTCCGGCGATGCCGGTCGTGATTTGGCCGAGCGTGCCCCAGCCGCTGCCTTCCCCGGTTTGACCTTCGCAGAGGGAACCGGAACCGGACGAGGTGCCGCCGGAGTTGTAGCCGTAATAGCCGTCGCCACTGCCATAGTTGGCGCCGTAGTTCCCGTAATATCCGTTATAGTTGTAACCGCTATAGGAGCTATAGCCACCGGAATTGTAATCTCCTGAGCTGGTGCAACTGTTGCCGTTGTTCATATTTTCGGCGACGCCGGCCGAGTCGCCCGCCGACCCGTTCCAGTTGTTGCAAGTATAGCTGCTGCTGCTGGACCAGCCGCCACAGCCCCAACCGGACGAGTAGGTCTGATAACCGCCGGAGTTGCAGCTTCCATTCCAGCCGTAGCCATTGTTGTCGATATTGCCGCCGCTGCCGTAGTCGCCGCTATTGTCGCAAACCTTCACGCCGATCTGGTTGTAATCGGTGCTGCCGTTATGGCCGTTCTGGTTGAAGCTGGCATAACCTTGGCAAGACGCCCCCCAGGTGAGGGACGACGTGCCACAGTTGTTGGCCGACTGACCGACGGTCCAGGAAATGCTCGCGCCGTTCAGGTTGTAGCCGCTCGGCACCGTCACCGGCATGCCGGTCATGAACACCGTGCCCGGGTTGGTGCCGGCCGGCAGCACGGTCACCCAAATCTTGTTCACCGAGTCGTAATGGGTCGTCGCCTGCGTGCAATTGGCGGAAAACTGTACCGTCGCGTCGGGCATCTTCTCGATCAGGGTCGGCTTGCCAGACTGGCTGATCGTGCAGGTGATTCCCTTGAAGGTGTAGACATTGCCGTCGGAGCAGGATTGCGGCGTGAAGCTGGAGCTGAGCCATGCCGCCTTGCCGGCGCTCAGGTTGCTGTCGTGCGCCACAAAATTGCAGGTGCCGCCCTGATATCCGCCGCTGTCGCCGCGGTTGGTCGAGGTATGCAGGTTTTCTGCGGTGCCGGCGCCATCGCTGCCCGAGCCCATCCAATTGGACTGGTTTTGGGCATATTCGACGGACTGGCAGTAGCCACCGTTGTTCCAGCCGTAGCCCTGATCGGCGCTGCCGCCATTGCCGTAGGAGGTCTGATTGTCGCACACCTTGACGCCAATGGCGTTGTAGTCGTCGTAGCCATCCGAACCGGCTGCGATGGACGATTTATAGCCCTGGCAGGAGGCGTTCCAGTTGACGCTGGTCGAACCGCAGTTGTTCGACGTGTCGTCGACCGTCCAGGTGCAGGTGGCGCCGGACAAGTTGCACCCGGTCGGCACATGCACGGGCACGCCGGTGCAGAAGACGCTGCCGGGGTTGCTGTCGGCGGGAACCGTGGTCACCCAGCAGTCGCGCGAGGAATCGTATTGCGTCGTGGCCTGGGTGCAGTTCTTCGAGAAGGTGACGATCGAGTCGCCGCATTGTTGCACCAACGGGGACGAACCGACGCCGTCACCGCTAATGGTGCACTTCACGCCCTGGAAGATGTAGGTCGAGCCATCGTGGCAGTTGGTCGGCTTGAACGTTGTGCTCAGCCATGCCGTGCAGCCGGAGCCGAGATTCGTACCGCTCACGGTGTGGCAGATCGATCCGCTGGTTCCGGTGTTGCAGCTGATCTGATTGACGACCTCGGTGTATTGCCAGGTTTCGCCGACATCCAGCGCGCCGTTGTGGTTGGCGTCGCCGACATTGTAGCCGTTGGACAGCACGGCCTTCGGGGTGGTCAGGCGGGCTGCGGTGGCTGTCCCGATATTGTCGGAAATCGTGACGTTGGACAGCGCGACGGAACCGGTGTTGGTCACGGCGAAGGTGTAGGAGATCTGGCCGCAGGCGTTGACCACGACCTTGCAGGGGATCTTCTCCACCGAAATGCCGCCACCGCCACCACCACCACCACCACCGGTGCCCGTCGCGACCAGACCGGCTTCCACATTGTGGTTCGCCTGACCGGCCGTCAGGGTGATCGGGCCGGTGATACCGGTCAGTTGGTTGGCGCTGCTGTTGATGCCCGCGTTGGTGCCGACACCCTGCGTGGTCAAGGCATAGCCGGTCGGTGCCACGAATTCGACTTTGTAAGTTCCGGCAACCAGGTTGTTGAACGAATATCGGCCATTGGCATCGGTGGTCGTGGTCGCGAGGATCGTCGTGCCGGTGCTGTCCAGCAGTTCGACTGTGACCCCTTTGACGCCCGGCCCGCCGTCGAAGCCGGCGTCTTCGAGGCCGTCGTGGTTGGTGTCGAGGTACACGATGTCGCCGATCGAGCAAAGCTGCGACGTTGCGATCGTGCCGAAATTCTGATTGGCGCTGCTGGTGCCGATCGCAGACAACGTCGAACCGGCGGTCGAAATCGCCATCGTCCAAGTGATGCGGACGTTGATGCTGCTATAGCCCTGCGCGAACACCAGGGGCGTCGAAGCGGGTGTTGCAGCGTTGACCGTCTGCGTCGCGATCAGGTTGCCCGCGGTATCGAACACCTGTTCGGTCGCGACGAATGTGTCGGCCGAAGCGAGACCGGCCAGCACATCGATCTGATACGACGAGTCAATCGAATCGATAAGCTGCAAGCTGCTCGTGGACGCAACATTGTATGTGAATACGTTTATCTGCGAGGAACTCGCGCCGGACACACCCGCGCTGAACGCCTGGAAGCTGACCCCCGAGAGGCCGAACGCATCGGTGTCGGTAAGGACGAAGGGACCGCTCGCTAAGAACGAGGTTGTGGTTCCGATATCCGTCTCGGTATCGACGATATTGGTAATCGACAGAAAGCCGACGCTGAGGTTGCCAAGGTTTTGGGTGGTCGTGGTCATAATCATTCCACCTGTTAACTTTGAGAATGGGCGAAAAGGCAGTTTGAGTCAGGAAGTCCGCCGGCCGAGCCATCGCCGCTCGGCGTTCTGCCGAGTGCCGCGTATGTCGCAGGTGAGGCGGATTGGCTCATTGTTCCCTTCTCGTCGGACATCGAGCCACGTACCTACAGACCCCGGGGGGCAGGATCCAATCCGATAGCGAGATAGTGCCAGCGCGATTCGGGTTTGCAAACTATAAATGTAAATTTACGATTATTTAGACAATAATATCGAAACCCCGGAAATACCTCACCGTAGTAGACGATTCCGGGGCTTCTCCAGGGCGCGTGCCCTGTCGAATCAGAGGCACCCGGTTGCAATCGACGGCGATTGCGAAGGAAAAATGTCAAAATTCTTAAAATTTATGCGGATTTTATGACGAACGACAAGGTTTGATCGCCGAGGCTAGCTGGCTCGACACGACACCACTCGCTGCAAGGGCGCTTGTCGATCACATTGCCGCACTGTGAGGCCAGTCGCTGTTCGGTGGAAACGCTCTATGTCAGCGCTGCGACGTACGAGCGCGTGCTCGGTCGTTGACGCTCTATCGTCGGCGGTAGCGCCGGACTGCGATCAGACCGCCGAAGCCAACCAGGAACAACGCGATCGATGCTGGTTCGGGCGTCTTGTAGGTTTGGATCACATTGCTGAGCACCAACGTGTCCACCCCACCGACGGGCGCAGCGAGGCGAATGTCCTTGGTGACGGTAAAACTAGCCGTCGGTAGAGCAAGTGCGGTGCTGGCCGATACCGACCCGCTATAGGTGCCGGACGGAAGCGAACTCAAGCTCAGTCCGCTGATAGATCCGGTTTCCGACGGGCTGGCCGAGGCAATCGTCTCACCCATCGAAATATCGGTCAATTCGGTATTCTTGGTAGCCGTCGTGCCCGTGCCCGATACCGATCCGGTCAGTGTGGCGCCGACGTTGTTGACTGTTTTCGTGCTCGACGTGATGGTCAGCACGATGGCCAGATCGTCCAGCCCGGCGCCTTCCGAGATCTTGGACCCGGTGGCGGTCGTGATCGTGTTGGCGGTGCTGAAGATCGGCCCACTGCTGGCGCCCAGAATCTCGATTTGCGGGTTTGTGCCCGCGACGGTGATCAATTGCAGGTTCAGGATGCCGCAACCGCCGAGCGTCGTGGTCAGGTTGCTGCCGCCGATCTTGGCTGTGCAACTCGTGACTTTGATCGTCAGACCGCCGATCGTGACGCTGCCACCGACTGTGTTGTTCTGGCCGACGACGTTGCTATTCCACAGGCTCACGGCTTCGGCCGGGCAAGCAGCGCCGATCAGTGCCAGCACTGCGGCAATCAAACCAATCCAAATCCTGGCCCGCACCATCGACTTCTCCTGATGCCTCGCCGAATCGTTCCTAGAGGCGGTTGTCGAAACCTCGGCAATATATAATCGATACCATGCCGAGGTCGTCTTGTAAACAGTAACTGGCCATTTTTACATTTTTTAGACGATTTTCGTTCGATAATCTAAAAAATAGGTCTAAGTCTCCAGTTGAGATAGTTTCTAGCATGGTTTGGCCCGCTATGCACATGACAATCGGCCGAACCGCTGCCTTGTCGACCCGCAATCGCCAAAACCCTCCAAAAGCCGCAGGGTCAGGGCTTCGCAGCCTCGGTTTCCTTGCCGGAAATCGCGAATTCGTGAACCGTCACCGCCTGCACCGCCTCGTCGATCGCCGCCACGACGCCATCGCGCTGCAACGCGTGTGTTAGAATTTGTCGCACAACTGGGAAAGGCGGGGTTTCGCCGCGCCGACGCTCCTCGGTTTTCACAATGTACCAGGCACCCGCCGCTCGGATTGGATACGCCGCCATCTGGCCGGGTGGCAGCGAGAATGCCACCGCTCCGATTTCCGGCAGCAAATTCTCCCGGCTGGCAAACGCCAACTCCCCACCCTGCACCGAGGTCGGGTCCTTGCTCACCCGGCGCGCCACATCGGCAAAATCCGCGCCGCGGCCGATCTCGGCGATGGCGTCCGTTGCCTCCTTCTCGGTGCCGATTAGGATCAGCCGGATCCGGACCTCCTCCGGCCCCGGCTTGCCGGCGACGATGTCCTTATACATTGCCAGCAGCTTGGTTTCCGTGATCAGCGCATTCACCGCCTTCAGCAGATAGGCATCCGAAATCACCTTGTTGATCGCCGTCTGCACCTGCCGCTGCACGGCCGGATCCTCATCTATTCCCGTCTGATGCGCGCGGATGACCAGCGCCTGACGCTGGATCAACTCCTGCCGCGCCTGAAGGAAAAGGACTTCGAAGGGACGTTGGGAGATGGCGAGGGGAAGGCCGCGAATGGAATCGCCGACCTGCCCGAGGGTGATGGCCTTGCCATCGACCTCCGCCACCACGGTGTTGGGCGCCTGTTTCATGGCACGAGCAACGTCGTATTGCGGGGTTTCGGTGTCGTATTGGGGTTTGGTCAGGTCCATCGGCGCGACCGGCGACGGGCCTTGCGCGTGTCCCGACGCAGCAAGCACAAGGCTGAGCGGCACGGCGAGGCGGGCCAGGGACAGCAGCTTGGCGGACGAGGATTTCACGCTGGGTCGCTCCTGGTTCAGAATGTCTTCGGTCGCACGCTATAGCGGCCAACGGGAGAAACGGAACCATGAAATTCGGCATTCGCTATTGCAACACCGGCCGCTATGTCGATCCAATCCGCGCCGTCGAACTTGTGCAGGCTGCGGAATCGGTCGGCTTCGAGTCGGCCTGGACGGTCGAGCACACCGTCATCCCGCGCGGCTACCAATCCGCCTATCCCTACACCAGCGACGGCCGACTGCCGGGCGGGGAGGGCGATTTCGTGCTGCCGGACCCGCAGATCTGGATGGCCTGGGTGGCAGCGCATACCACCACGATCAAATTCGCCACCGGCATCCTGATTCTGCCGCAGCATAATCCGGTCATCTGCGCCAAGCAGGTGGCGACCCTCGATTATATGTCCAAGGGCCGCGTTATCCTCGGCGTCGGAGTCGGCTGGCTCCGCGAAGAATTCGAGGCATTGGGCGTCCCCTTCGCCGAACGCGGCGCTCGGACCGAGGAATACATCGGCGCGCTGCGGGCACTCTGGACCATGGACTGCCCGACGTTCGAGGGCCGGTTCGTGCATTTCAAGGACGCCTATATGCGGCCGAAACCGGCGAACGGGACGGTGCCGATCGTGATTGGCGGTCACTCCAAAGCCGCCGCCGCCCGAGCCGGTCGTGTCGCCGACGGGTTCTTCCCCGCCCGTGGTGCATCGCCGGAGTTGCTGGCGATCGTGCGCGACGCTGCCGAAAAAGCCGGACGCGATCCAGCCAGCATCGAAATCACCGCCAGTATGCCGGACGACCCCGCCATGCTGCCGGCCATGGCGGCGGCCGGCATCGGCCGCGTGCTGGTGCCCGTCACCGGGGTCGCGGGATTGAAAAGCGCCGTCGGCGGGGTGGACGGCGTGTTGTCCTGGAAAGACACGATCGAACGCTACACCGAACTCTGAAGCGCCGTTCAGCCGATCGCGACCGGTCTAACCGATGGCGACCGGTCGCCGCTGCTCGGCCGAACGCAGGATAGCCTCGAAAACCTCGACCCCGTGCAGGATGTCCGACAAAGGGGTGGGGAAGGGGCGGTTGGCGGCGATGCCGGCGGCGAAGGCCTCCAGTTCGGCGGTTAGCATGTTGAAACCGGGCGTTTCCGTCACCACCGGATCGGCCGGGCGACGGTGGTCGGTGGTCGCCGGAATCAGCCGATAGGTCGCCATCGGGTGCCCGAGGATTTCCGCGAACCCGGCCGTGCCATACGCCGCGAACCGGTAATGCGGGGTCGCCGCGGTCGAGCAGAACACCTGTCCCAACGCCCCGGACGCGAACCGAAGCTGCACGATGGTGGTGTCGTCGGCCATCGTCGCGGCGCGGCGGGCGACGATGGCATCGACCTCCCGCACGCGGCCCAACAGATCGATCGTGCCGTCGATCAGATGCACGCCGATGGCGGTCATCGCGCCGCCCGGCGCTTCCTGCGGTTGCGCGCGCCACGCCTCCGCCGTCAGCGCCAGCCCGTGCAGCGCCGTCTGCTCGGCATTGACCGTCACGATGGTCCCCAGGGCACCGGACTTCACCGCGTCCCGCATCCGCGCCATCGACGGGTGGAAGCGCCGGTTGAACCCGACTGCCAGCGTGATCCCCGCCTTCTCGGCCGCCGCAATCATCGCGTGGGCGTCGGCGGTGTTCAGGGCGAAGGGCTTTTCGACGAACACGTGCTTGCCGGCGGCGGCGGCGCGTTTCACCTGATCGGCGTGCAGGCTGTGCGGGGTTGCCAGCACCACGGCATCGATCGCGGGATCGCGCAGGATATCGTCCAGATCGGCGGTCCAGCGCAGCCCCTTGGCCTGACAGAAGGCGGCGGCGGTGTTGGCGTTGCGGGTGTTGGCGGCGGTGAACCGGATCGCCGCGCTCCCCTCCGTTGCGTTGACCAGATTCTGTCCCCACCAGCCCAGGCCGGCGATGGCTGCCCTCAACATTTGCGTCCCCTCGATCTCGGTGTAGTACATTTGCATAATCCGCGCAGCGCACAAGACGGGAGCACGAGGCCATGAGCGCATTCGAATTGGTTTGGGACACACGCAGTGGCGTGTCGGAATGCCCGACCTGGGATCCCGCGACCCGCCAAGTGCTGTTCTGCGACATTCCGGCCAAACGCATCCACGCGCTGCACGTCGATTCCGGCGCGCAGGAAACGTGGACATTCCCCGAGGTGGTCGGCAGCTTCGGCCTATGCGAATCCGGCCGCTTGGTCGTGGCGCTGCGACACCATGTCGTGCTGTTCGACCGCAGCACCGGGGCGACGACGCGGTTGACCGGCAACATCGACGAACCCGCGACCAATCGGCTGAACGACGGCAAGGTCGGGCCGGACGGCGCTTTCTGGGTCGGCAGCATGGACGAAAATTCGCCTCGGCAGCCTATCGGAGCCTTGTATCGGGTGACCGCCGACGGCCGCATCGAAAAGCGGTCGGAGGGATATGCCGTGTCGAATGGTCTGGCGTGGTCGCCCGATGGACGCACGATGTACCATTCCGATTCGACTTCGGCCATTGTCGAGGCGTGGGATTTCGACCCCGCGACTGGCGCGACCGCGAACCATCGCCAGATCGTCAAGCTCAGCAACGAAGAAGGCCGGCCCGACGGTGCGGCGATGGACACCGACGGCACCTATTGGTCGGCCGGCCCCTCCGCCGGCTGCATCAACGCTTTCTCCCCGACCGGCCAATTGTTGCAAAAACTGCCGTTCCCGGTGCCCGGCCCGACCATGCCCTGCTTCGCCGAGGGCTTTATGTATGCGACCTCCCTCCGTGAGGGAAAATCCGCTGCCGTGCTGGCCGAGCACCCGACGTTGGGCGGGTTGTTCCGTTGTCCGGCGCCGGCTACGGGGGCGCCGATTGCGCTGTTCAAAGGCGCCTGACCACGGGGCGCCCGTCCTCGATCGTTGCGCGCAGGGCGAAATCGTAGCGATCGATGTCGAGCGCGATGTCCAGGTCGCGCGGGTCCAAATGTGGCTTCGTCGGGTCGGTGAATCGCTCCGCATCGCCGCTTGCCCTTATCAGCGCGGCCGTGGCGCTCGGCGCGCCCGGGCGACCGAGCAGACGGGCACGCAGGTGTAGGGCGCAGAGTTCGTCCTCATCGGTGCGGATTTTGCCGCTGTCGCCCATCGCAACCAGCACGATCGGGGCGGTGCCGGTCGCTTGCAAAGCGCGCGCGGTGGCCGAGGCCGTTACCAACGCGGCGGCATACAGATGCCGCGCCCGGGACGCCGCCGCCACCATGCCCTGGGTGCCGGCGCTGGTACGCTGGAGCAGGATTTTGCCGCGGACATCGGCGTGCGACATCTCGTACGGGGAGTTGCCGAAGTCGAATGCCGGCGGCTTGTGGCCCCCGGTCTCGCCGATGCAGTAGTCGCCGACCCCGCCATCCCGCAGCGCCAGGGCTTCCTCCACCGATCCGACCATGACGATATGGGATGCACCGTTGGCGAAAGCGACGGCGGCGGTTGTGAAGGCGCGCAGGACGTCGATCACCGCAACCGCGCCGGTCGCTCGATTCGCGCCTTCCAGCAGGCTTTCGATTCGGATGTCCATGCGTGTTGCCTCCCGTTCGGAAGGCCATCGCCTAAAGTGGAAGGATCGCAGAGGGAAGTACCGGCGGTCGCGATCGGGCCAAATCGGCGATAGGTTAGAGCGTGGCGACGACCGGTTCGTCGGGAAAGGCCAATTCGTGCCGAGACCGCCATTCCGGCTTCACGTAGTTGACGATCACGGTCCGTCGCAGGCCCCGGATCGGCCGCCGGGCGAAGCCATGCCAAGTGTCGGATGCCGGGACGAACAGCAGGCCCTCGTCGAAGCTGCCGGGCGCGCGGGCCAGCACTGTTCCGCTGGCGTCCATCACATCGGTACCCCAATCCTGAGCGTCCTCGTGATCGGATAAATAGATCAGCAGAGTCAATATCTTGGCGCCAATGTCGGTGTGCGGTTCCAGCCAGAACCCGTCGGTGTCGAGGCAACACTCGATGCGCAAATAGCCACCTTCGAGGCTGGCGCCGGTCATGTCCTGCAACAACGCCACGGTTGCCTCGTCCTGAAACGCCTCCGCCAGTTCTGCACAAGCCGGGAACCGGTGCCGCTGTTCGGTGTCGATGAAAATACGCCGGGCGTTGTGGGTTTCGCGCTTGCCCCGCGTGTCGGCGATCGTCGGGGCCGGGAACGGCAACGCGGTCAACGCCTGTGCCAGATCGATCGGTAGTACGCGATGCAGCAACCAATAACGGTATGGGGAGTCCACCTGCGTGGCCTTGCGCAGGGCACACCGCATACGTCCGCCGGCCGGGGATTGCAGGAGCGTGTCCATGGTGTGCCTCAACGGAAGTGAAGAAGGTGTTTGATCCCGGCGGACACCGCATGCCGCCGGAGTTCCCGACGAGCAGCGGCGGGGTCGGTCATCCAGTTGAACATGATGGCGCGGCGGGGACCGTCGAAGGGCTTGTGGCCGTGCCAGGAATTGTCGGTGCGACGAAAGACGATCAGGGTGCCAGCGACAGGCGGCACCTCGCCCACCATGTCTTCGAGGCTATTGGGCCCGCGCAGAAGCCGCAAACGTCCCCCTTCGTTAGACCAATCGGTATTCAGATAGAGCAACGCCGTCACAACCTTGGTGGTGCTGTCGGTGTGGATCTGTCCATCGATCGGCCGGGTGCGTGCCCGCAATGTCACCATCAGCGTTGCGGGATCGAGCGGTAGGCCAAACTTCCGGCCGAATGCCTCGGTCGTGCGAGGGTCGCGGATGGATCGCAGCAACGCCCCGAATGCGTCGTGCGATGGGTTCGCGGGGGCAGGCAATACGCCGGGTAAATCGGGACCTGGAAACGCCGCCGCTGCCGCCATCGCCGTATCGTGCGGCACGAAGCCGGGCAGGATCAGGTGGTCGAACGGCACCCGCACCAAGGGGGTTCGATCGAATGTATCGAGGTCGAGTTCCATATCACACCGCCGCCGAGTGGCGCCCGGCGCCCGGCCGCAACCAAGTATCGAATGCGGCGGCGACGTTGCGGACGAATGTTCGACCCTCCGGCCGCACCGCGACGCGGTAGCCGTCCCAGTCGATCAGGCCGTCGTGCTGCATCTCCTGCAAGGCGGGCGCGGCATCCATCAGCGCGGTGGGGCTGGCACCGTGGCGCGTGGCAGTTTCCGCCAAATCGACGGCGAACCGGCACATGATCTGCTCGATGGCGTCGCGGCGCAGACGATCGTCGGCGGTCGTCGCGATGCCGCGACCGACTGGCAGGGTGCCAGTGCGCACCGCATCCCGCCAAGCCGGCACACTCGGATGGTTCTGCACGTAACCCTGCGGCAGGGATCCGATGGACGAGGCGCCGAGACCCAGCAGCACCGGGGCATCGTCGGTGGTGTAGCCCTGGAAATTACGTTTCAGGTTCCCGGTGTTGGCCGCGCGCGCCAGATCGTCGTTGGGCCGAGCAAAGTGGTCTAATCCAATGGCGACATATCCGGCCTCGGCGATTGCCATTTCGGCGGCTTGGCGCTGGGCGTAGCGTTCCTCCCGACCCGGCAACGCCGCCTCGGGGATCAGGTTTTGGTGCTTTTTCATCCACGGCACATGCGCGTAACCGAACACCGCGACCCGATCCGGATGGAGTGCCAGTGCCTGCCGCACGGTGTCGCGAATGCCCGCGACCGTCTGGTGAGGCAGGCCGTAAATCAAATCCAAATTCAACGACCGCACCCCGGCCGCGCGCAGTCCGTCCGCACACTGCTGGGTTAGCGCGAAATCCTGATGGCGACCGATCGCCGCCTGCACCTTCGGATCGAAATCCTGCACGCCGAGGCTGGCGCGGGTCGTGCCCATGGCGGCCATCGTTGCCAAGGATGCCGCCGTCAGCGTGCGCGGGTCGATCTCCACCGCGATTTCGGCGTCGTCGGCCACGTCGAACCGGTCGCGGAGCTTGGCGGCGATCGCGGCCATGGCGTCGGCAGGCAGGCTGGTGGGTGTGCCGCCGCCCCAATGGATATGCCGCACCCGCTGCCGCCGCCCGATCGTGCGCGCAATCAGATCGATCTCCGTCTGTAGCGTCTCGGCATAGGCAAACAGCGGCGCGCTTTGAACGACCACGGTCGTATGGCACGCGCAGAACAGGCACAGCGAAGCGCAGAACGGCACATGCAAATAAAGCGACAACGGCGCATCCTCGGGCAGGGCGCGCAACCAAGCCGCGTAGTCCGCAGGTCCGATCGCCGGAGAAAAATGCGGTGCGGTCGGATAGCTGGTGTAGCGCGGCACCAGCCGGTCGTATTTCAGAAGGCGGAGGTTCGTGTCCATGCCCGCATCGTCGCACGGTGGGGCCGCATGGCTTTGACCTGGATCAATGGCTATAGTCTGTGAAAATACGGAGGGCGATTATGGAAATCCAAGGCCTCGGCTACGTCGGCATCGGTGCCTCCGACCTGTCCGACTGGTCGGCGTTTGCCACCGGATGGGTCGGCATGCAGATGGTGGAAAACGGCAACGCCAGCCGATCGTTCCGCATGGACGATCGCCGGCAACGCCTGATCGTCGATCGCAGCCTTGCCGACGGCGCCCGCTATTTCGGTTGGGAAGTCGCCGATGCCGCAACCCTGCATGCGTTGGCCGCACGATTGGAAGCGGCCGGCGTGGCGGTCCAGGCGGAACCCGCCGCGCGCGCGGACCAGCGTTTCGTGCGGGAATTGATTTCGTTCGCCGACCCCGCCGGCAACCGGTTGGAGGCGTTTTACGGCCCGCTGATTGCCGATACCGCCTTCGCCCCCGGTCGCACCCACTCCGGCTTTCGCACCGGGGCGCTCGGCATGGGGCATGTTGTGTTCCACGTGAAGAACATCGACGATTTATACGGTTTTTATCACGATCTGCTTGGCTTCGGGGTGAGCGACTACATCGTCGAACCTTTCCGAGCCTACTTCATGCACACCAATGCCCGCCATCACAGCTTGGCGTTGATCGAAACTGGGCGTGCCGATCTGCATCATTTGATGGTGGAGTATTTCTCCCTCGACGATGTCGGCCAGGGTTACGACATCGCGCTTGGCGAACCGGAGAAAATCGCCACGACGCTGGGCCGGCATCCGAACGACGCCGTGACCTCCTATTATCTGCGGTCCCCATCCGGCTTCATGGTCGAATGCGGCTGGGGCGGGAAGGACGTCGTGCCCGGCAACTGGACCGCGACCGAGGTCACCGTTGGACCCAGCCTTTGGGGGCACGAGCGTGCATGGTTGCCGGCGGAACAACGCGATGCCGCGCGGACCATGCGCCTGAAAGCCGCCGCCGACGGGCAGCGCATGCCGGTGCATGTGCTCGACGGCAATTATCGTAAGATCGATGGCGTATGCCCGTGGTGGGACGCAACCAAAGACCAGTCGTAGGGGATTCCGAATGCCGCGCATTCCTTTGAAACGCACCAAAGCCGACGTTCCGGCCGAATATGCCCATGTCATCGATGGCGTGATGGAGGTATTCGGCGCCGTGCGGGGACCGTTCGGGGTGCTACTGCACAGCCCGGCGATGGCCGAATTGTTGTTGCCCATGGTGCCGTTCGTTCGCGAGCAGAGCGTGGTCGCCGATCTCCCGCGTATGCTGGCCGTGTTGGCGGCAGTGCGGGAGCGTAAGGCGAAATACGTGTGGGGTGCCCAGGTTGGCTACGCCCGCCGCGTCGATGTGCCCGAGGCGCTGATCGACCTTATTCGTTCGCAAGGCGACACCGCCGCCCTGCCCGAAGACCAGCGCGATGCGATCGATTATGCTCGGCAATTGACCCTGACAAACCGGTGCGATCAGGGCTTGTTCGACCGCATGCTGGCCAAGCATGGCGCGCAATGGATGGTCGAAATGACCGCGTCGATGAATTTCTATTCTTTCCTGTGCGGCATGACGAACGCGTTCGACGTGCCGGTGACGGAAGGTCTGGATATATTGCCGGAGTGACGGCGGCGGGTCATGGCGGGGCATCGCCCGACCATGACTGCTTCGGCAATCGATAGGAAACGCGTTAACGCGGCAGCGATGTCGTGCCCATCAGGAATTGGTCGACCGAGCGAGCGCATTGCCGCCCCTCCCGGATTGCCCAGACCACTAGGGACTGGCCGCGTCGCATATCGCCGGCGGAGAACACTTTCTCCCGCGAGGTGCGGTATTCTACCGTGTTGGCCGCGACGTTGCCGCGTTGGTCCAGTTCGACCCCGGCTTGTTCCAGCAATGCATTGCGGTTCGGGCCGAGGAAGCCCATCGCCAGCAGTACGAGATCGGCTTTGAGCTGGAAGCCGCTGCCTTCGACTTCCTTCATCTGCATGCGGCCGCCTTCGCTGATCCACTCGACCCGAGCGCAATCCAGCGCGGTGATGCGGCCGTTTTCCGAAACGGCTTCGTTGGTCAGCACCGACCAATCGCGCGCAACCCCTTCGTCGTGGGCGTGCGAGGACCGCAGCTTGTTCGGCCAATCCGGCCACACCAGCGGCTTGTTCTCCTTCACCGGCGGCTTCGGCATGATTTCGATCTGGGTGATCGACGCGGCGCCTTGGCGGGCCGAGGTGCCGATGCAGTCGGAACCGGTATCGCCGCCGCCGATCACCACGACATGCTTGCCCTTGGCGGAGATCGTGGCGCCGAGCGATGCTTGGGCTTCGTCGTCGCCGGCATTGCGCTTGTTTTGTTGGCGCAGGAAATCCATCGCGAAATGGATGCCGTCGATTTTGCGGTTCGGCACCGCGAGGTCGCGCGGCCACTCGGCGCCCCCCGACAGCACCACGGCGTCGAATTGCGCAAGCAGTTCGTCCATGCCGATGGCGACGCCGATTTCGACGCCGGCGCGGAATTCCACGCCTTCCGCCTTCATCTGCTCGATGCGGCGATCGATCAGGTGCTTTTCCATTTTGAAATCGGGAATGCCGTAGCGCAGCAGGCCGCCGATGCGATCGTTCTTCTCGAACAGGGTGACGGAATGCCCGGCGCGGGCCAATTGTTGGGCGCAGGCGAGGCCGGCGGGGCCGGACCCGACGACGGCGACGGTTTTACCGGTCCGATGGCTGGCCGGCAGCGGCACGATCCAGCCTTCTTCCCATCCTTTGTCGACGATCGCGCATTCGATCGTTTTGATGGTGACGGGGGTGTCGTCGATATTCAGGGTGCACGACGCCTCGCACGGGGCAGGGCAGACGCGACCGGTGAATTCCGGGAAGTTGTTGGTCGAGTGCAAGACGGTGGACGCGCTCTGGAACTGCTCTTTATAGACGAGATTGTTCCAGTCTGGAATCATGTTGTTGACCGGGCAACCGTTGTGACAAAACGGAATGCCGCAATCCATGCAGCGTGCCGCCTGCCCCTTCAGGGCATCCGGTGCCAGGGGAACGGTGAACTCGTCGAACGATTGCAGACGCACTTCGGGCTTCGTGTAGTGCCGGTCCTGGCGTTCGATTTCAAGAAATCCCGTCGGCTTACCCATCGACCTCTCCAACCAATTTCTTGTCCATCCGCGCGTGCGGGGGACAGCTTCCAGAGCGCATCGGGCCGAACGGGTCGGTTCGGCGCGCGCTCCTGTGCGATATGCTCTATTCCGCTGCCGCCAGCGTTTCCTTGCGAAGATCCATCAAGGCGCGCCGATAGTCGCGCGGCATCACTTTGACGAAATTTTTCAACGCCGCATCCCAGTTCTCCAACAGCGTCCGTGCTCGGTTGCTGCCAGTGAACAACAAATGGCGTTCGACCAGAATACGCAGGCGTTCGGCGTCGAAGCCCAGCGGATCGCCCATGCCGTTGTCTTCGACACTGACGGAGCGTTGACGGGGCCGGTTCGGGCCGTCGGCGGACGGGGCGGCGATGGGTTCCAAATCGACCTGCGCCATGTTGCACAGCGATTTGAAGCGGCCGGCGGGATCGTAGACATAGGCGATGCCGCCCGACATGCCGGCGGCGAAGTTGCGCCCGGTGTCGCCCAGCACGAGCACCACGCCACCGGTCATGTATTCGGCACCGTGATCGCCGCAGCCTTCGACGACGGCGATGGCACCGGAGTTGCGGACCGCGAAGCGTTCGCCGGCCACGCCCTGGAAATAGGCTTCTCCGGCGACGGCGCCGTACAGGACGGTGTTGCCGACGATGATGTTTTGTTGCGGGTCGCGGGTACTGCCCTGCGGTTGGCGCACGACGACGCGCCCGCCGGACAGGCCTTTGCCGACGTAATCGTTGCCATCGCCGGTCAGCGTCAGGGACACACCGCGGGCGAGGAAGGCACCGAAGCTCTGCCCCGCAGTGCCAGTCAGATCGACCGCGATCGTGTCTTCCGGCAGACCGGCGTGCCCGTATTTGCGCGCGATCTCACCGGACAGCATGGCGCCGACGGTGCGGTTGACGTTGCGCACGGTGCGTTGGATCCGGACCGGGGTGGCGTTGGCAATCGCGTCGGCGGCTTCCTCGATCAAGGTGCGATCCATTGCCTTGTCCAGGTGATGGTCCTGGGTGTCGTTGTTGAAGATCGACACATGCGGCTTGTGGGTCGGTTGATACAGGATCTTGCTCAGGTCGACGCCGTGCGCCTTCCAGTGTTCGACCGCGTCGCGCATGTTGAGCCGGCCGACCTGACCGACCATTTCGTCGAAGGTGCGGAACCCCAACTGCGCCATCAATGCCCTGACTTCTTCGGCGATGAAGAAGAAGAAGTTGATCACATGCTCCGGTGTGCCGGTGAAGCGCTTGCGCAGGATCGGATCCTGCGTCGCGACGCCGACCGGGCAGGTGTTCAGATGGCATTTGCGCATCATGATGCAGCCGGCGGCAATCAGCGGTGCGGTGGCGAAACCGAACTCATCGGCGCCCAGCAGCGCGCCGATCACGACGTCGCGGCCGGTGCGCAGGCCGCCATCGACTTGCACGGCAATGCGGCCGCGCAGCCCGTTCAATACCAGCGTCTGCTGGGTTTCGGCCAAACCGATTTCCCAGGGCGATCCGGCATGGGTCAACGAGGTCAGCGGGCTGGCGCCGGTGCCGCCTTCGTAGCCGGAAATGGTGACATGATCGGCGCGCGCCTTGGACACGCCGGCGGCAACCGTGCCGACACCGACTTCCGACACCAGCTTGACCGAGATACGGGCCTTGCCGTTGGCGTTTTTCAGGTCGTGGATCAGCTGCGCCAGATCCTCGATGGAATAGATATCGTGGTGCGGCGGCGGGGAAATCAGGCCGACGCCGGCGGTCGAATGCCGGACGCGGGCGATGTTCTTGTCCACCTTATGGCCGGGAAGCTGTCCGCCCTCCCCAGGTTTTGCGCCCTGTGCCATTTTGATCTGGATGTCGTCGGCGTTGACCAGATATTCGGTGGTCACGCCGAACCGGCCGGACGCCACCTGCTTGATCGCAGATCGTTCCGAATCGCCGTTCGGCAGGCGCACGTAGCGATCGGCTTCTTCGCCGCCTTCGCCGGTGTTGGACTTACCGCCGATGCGGTTCATCGCGATGGCGAGGGTGGTGTGGGCTTCGCGGGAGATGGACCCGAAGCTCATGGCGCCGGTTGCGAAGCGCTTGACGATGTCCTTTGCCGATACCACCTCGTCGAGGGGCACGCCCTGTTCGGGGAAATCGAACTTCATCAGCCCGCGGATGGTGAGCAGCCGTTCGCTCTGGTCGTCGATCGTGCGGGTAAAGGCCTTGAACTTGTCCAGGCTGTTGCCGCGCACGGCGTGTTGCAGGTTGGCGATGGTGTCCGGGGTCCAGGCATGCGCTTCGCCGCGCAGACGGAACTGGTAATCGCCGCCGACGTCGAGCATGTCGCGATAGATCGGGTTGTCGCCATGCGCGTGGCGATGGCGCTGCACCGCCTCGGCCGCGATTTCCGCGAAGCCGACGCCTTCGATTGTCGATGCCGTGCCGGTGAAGCATTTTTCGATGAAGTCGGACGAGAGCCCGATAGCGTCGAAAATCTGCGCGCCGCAATAGGATTGGTAGGTCGAGATGCCCATCTTGGACATCACCTTCATGATGCCCTTGCCGACGGCCTTGATGAAGTTCTTGCGGACATCGTAGGCGGACAGGCCCATGCCGGTTTCGACCCGGATCTGTTCCAGCGTTTCGAACGCGAGATAGGGGTTGATCGCCTCCGCCCCGTAGCCGGCGAGGGCGCAGAAATGGTGCACTTCCCGCGCTTCGCCGGTTTCCACCACAAGCCCGGTGGACGTGCGCAGACCCTGGCGGATCAAATGGTGGTGCATCGCCGCCGTCGCCAGCAACGAAGGAATCGGGATTCGATCCGCCGACACCGCTCGGTCGGACAGAATCAGGATATTATGATCGGCCAGCACCGCATCGGTCGCCTCCCGGCAGATGCGCTCGATCGCCCGTTCCAGCCCGCCGGCACCGTCTTTGGCGGGCCAGGTGGTGTCGATAGTCTTGGTGCGGAAGGCGCCGCCGGCCTGGCTGTCGTCGATCGTGCGGATTTTTTCCAGGTCGGTATTGGTCAGAATGGGCTGCGCCACTTCCAACCGGTAATGGTTGCCGGCGTGGTGGCCCAGCAGATTCGGCCGCGGCCCGATCATGGAGACCAGCGACATAACCAGCTCTTCCCGGATCGGATCGATCGGCGGGTTGGTGACCTGGGCGAAATTCTGCTTGAAATAATGGAACAGCAGCTTGGGTTTGTCGGACAGCACCGCGATCGGGGCGTCCGTGCCCATCGATCCGATGGGGTCGTCGCCCTCGCGTGCCATCGGCTCCAGGAAGAAGTTGATGTCCTCCTGAGTGTAGCCGAACGCCTGCTGGTGGCGCAGCAGTTCTTCCATGTTGTTGGGGCGGGGCAAAGCGCGGCGGTCGTCGCCCTCCGGCAGGTCTTCCAGCTTGAACTGGGTCTGCTTCAGCCACTCCGCATAGGGGTTGGCGCTGGCGAGCTTCGCCTTGATCTCGGCATCGTCGATGATGCGCCCTTCTTCGAGGTCGATCAGCAGCATCTTGCCGGGTTGCAGGCGCCATTTGCGGACGATTTTCTCGTCGGGGACGGGCAGCACGCCCGATTCCGAGGCCATGATCACATGGTCGTCGTCGGTGATCACATAGCGCGCGGGGCGCAGGCCGTTCCGGTCCAGGGTCGCGCCGATCTGGCGGCCGTCGGTGAAGGCGATGGCGGCCGGGCCGTCCCAGGGTTCCATCAGCGCGGCATAATATTCGTAGAACGCCTTCCGGTCGGCATCCATCAGCGGGTTGCCGGCCCAGGCTTCCGGGATCAGCATCATCATCGCGTGCGACAGCGAATATCCGCCGGCAACCAGGATTTCCAACGCGTTGTCGATGCAGGCGGTATCGGACTGGCCGTGCGGGATGATCGGCCACATCTTGTCCAGATCGGGCCCGATCAGATCGGACGACATCGACCGGCGGCGGGCATACATCCAGTTCACGTTGCCGCGGACGGTGTTGATTTCGCCGTTATGCGCCAGGAAGCGATACGGGTGCGCCAGCTTCCAGGACGGGAAGGTGTTGGTGGAAAAGCGCTGATGCACCAACGCCAAGGCGGATTGGCAGGCGGGGTCGCGCAGGTCCTGGTAGAAGCTACCCACCTGGGTCGCCAGCAACAGGCCTTTGTAGACCACGGTGCGGGTCGAGAAGGACGGCATATACAGCTCGTCCAGGCCAGGAATCTGGCGCTTTTCGGCGAGCGAACGCAGGTTGTTCAGGATTTGCTTGCGGATCGCTAGGATCTTCCGCTCGAACGCGGCTTGATCCTTGATCGCCGGACTGGCGGCCACGATGCCCTGCTTGATGACCGGCATCGAGGCGATCACCGCCTCCCCCAAGCCAGTCGTGTCGGTCGGCACGTCGCGCCAGCCGACCAAGGTCTGGCCTTCTTTGGCCACCACTTCGGCGAAATGCTTCTCGGCATATTCGCGGGCGGTCCGATTGCGCGGCAGGAAGCACATCGCGACGGCATAGCGGCCGGCGGCAGGCAGGGTCTTGCCGGCCTTGGTCGCCCAGGCATGCAGCAGCGTGTCCGGCGTCTGGATCAGAATCCCGGCCCCATCCCCCATCAGCGGATCGGCGCCAACCGCGCCCCGGTGATCGAGGTTCTCCAGGATTTTCAAACCCTGGCCGATGATATCGTGCGACTTTCGGCCCTTGATATTGACGACGAAGCCGACGCCGCAGGCGTCATGCTCATTGCGAGGGTCGTACAGGCCTTGTCTCACCGGCTGATCCATCGTCGGTCTCTTCTCCTAGCGCAACAATCTGGTGCGGCGCGCAAGCACCCCTTTTGCCGAAGCACCGCCGCCTTTGCAAGGACGCGCCGCAGTGCAGCGTAAATGATCGTCCATCGATGGCACAAGGCGGCGCGCGGTATAATTGAGTCGCATCCGAGCGGGGGTCGCTCAGGCGCCAGCGACCGCCGGTTATCGAGCGCCGGTTATCGAGCGCCAGCGACGATCAGCGCCCCGTGGCGGGATTCCTCGGGTAGGCACAATGCGGCAAGGGCGTGCGCCACCGTCTCCGGTCCCGGCACCGAGGCCGGATTTTCGCCCGGAAATGCCGCACCGCGCATTTTGCTGCGCACCGGGCCGGGGTCGAACAGGTTGACAAGTAGGGCGGTCGTCTCGGTCTCGGCCGCCCAGCAGCGCACCAGATTTTCCATGCCGGCCTTGCTGGCCCCCAGCGCGCCCCAGTAGGCGAGGGGTGAACGCGCGACGCTGTCGGTCACGAAGACGGCGCGTCCGGCGGGGGATTGGCGTAGCAGCGGATCGCAGCCGCGTATCAAATGCCAGGCGGCGGACAGATTGACCGCGATCGTATCCGCCCAATCCTTGGGCTGGATATGGCCGGCGGGGGTCAATTGCCCCAGCGTTCCGGCGCAATGCACGAGAATATCGAGCCGCCCAAAGCGCTGGAAAATACTGGGGGCGAGCAGGTCCAGCTTCTCACCCTCCCGCAGATCGAGCGCCAGCAACGTTGCGGTGCTGCCGGCCGAGCGCACGGCGTCGTCGGTTTCTTCCAGGCCGCCTTGCGTGCGAGCGACCAGCACGAGATGGGCGCCCTGTGCCGCCAGCGCGATCGCCGTGGCCGCGCCGATACCGCGGCTGGCGCCGGTGATCAGCGCCACGCGGCCGGCCAAAGGTTTGGACATCACTTCGCGACGGCGAGCAGGCTGAGTTGGCGTTCGGCGACGACTTCCTGATCCGGTAGCTCGATCGGGTAATCGCCGGTGAAACACGCGTCGCAATAATGCGGTGCGGCTGCATCGCGTTCGGATTTGCCCAAAGCCCGGTACAACCCATCGATCGAAATGAACGCCAGACTGTCGACCCCGATCAAGTCGGCCATTTCCTGCACGCTATGGCTGTGTGCGAGCAGTTTTTCCTGCTCCGGCGTGTCGATTCCGTAGAAGCAGGAATGGGTCGTGGGCGGGGAGGAGATGCGCATATGCACTTCCTTGGCGCCGGCGGCCCGCACCATCTCCACAATTTTGCGGCTGGTGGTGCCGCGCACGATCGAATCGTCCACCAGGATGACGCGCTTGCCTTCCAGCACCGGCCGGTTGGCGGAGTGCTTCAGTTTCACACCGAGGTTGCGGATGTGATCGGTCGGTTCGATGAAGGTGCGGCCGACGTAGTGATTGCGGATGATGCCGAGTTCGAACGGAATCTTGCTGGCGACCGCATAGCCCATGGCGGCGGGCACGCCGGAGTCCGGCACCGGCACGATCACATCGGCCTCAATCGGGGATTCGCGCGCCAATTCGGCGCCGATGCGCTTGCGGGCATTGTAGACGGGCAGGCCCTCCATCACGGAGTCCGGACGGGCGAAATAGATATACTCGAACACGCAGAAGCGCTCGCGCGCGGGCTTGAACGGCTTGATGCTGCGAACCCCGGCATCGTCGATGACCACGATTTCACCGGGATCGACGTCGCGGACGAAATCGGCCTCCACGATGTCGAGCGCACAGGTCTCCGACGCCAACACCCAACCGCCGTTTTCGTGGCCGGGGATGCGGCCCAGGATCAGCGGCCGCACGCCGAGGGGGTCGCGCACCCCGATCAGCGCGTGGTTCGACAGCGCGACCAGCGAATAGGCGCCGACCACCTGTTTCAATGCATCGATCAGCCGATCTTCGACCGTCGAGTAAAGGCTGATGGCGATGAGATGGACGAAGACCTCGGAATCGGTGGTGGACTGGAACAGGCAGCCGCGCCGCACGAGTTGCTTGTGCAGCACATGGGCGTTGGTCAAATTGCCATTGTGTGCGACGGCGAAGCCGCCGAACTCGAAATCGGCATACAGCGGCTGGACATTGCGGAGCACCGTTTCGCCGGTCGTGGCGTAGCGGTTATGCCCGATGGCATTGGCCCCCGGCAGCCCCGCCATCGTCCGTGGCTCGCTGAACGCATCCCCCACCAGCCCCAGTGCGCGGTGCGAATGGAAGCGGCCTTTATCGAAGCTGACGATGCCGGTGGCTTCCTGGCCGCGATGCTGCAAGCTGTGCAGCGCCAGCGCGGTCACGACCGCCGCGTCGGGGACGTTCCAGATGCCGAAGACCCCGCATTCTTCGTGCAGGGTGTCGTCGTCGCTGCTGTGTCCGGCGAATGCCATGCCGCGGTACTCCTGGTTTCTGCTATTTGCCGAGAACCGCTCGCCCAAGCGGGTTCGCACGCAGCAGAGAGTCGGACGTCGGGGTCTGACCGCCCGGGGGCGGGTAAAGCTTAGGACGGTATTCGGTCGGCAAGATGTTATCCCGCACGAAAACCGCGCCCTCGTAGACCAAGGGCAACGAGCGGGCGTTCTTGACGGCGTCGGGCCAATGGTCGCTGGAGGTCGCCATGCCCGCCACCATATAGGCGCCGATCGCGATGGCCGCACCCCGTCCCAACCCGAAAACCAGTCCGAATGTCCGATCGACGCTGCCCAGCCCAACCGATACGATCATCTTGCTGATGGATCGTGCGACCAGCTTCAGCACGATCAACGACACCAGCAGGATCGCCACGAAACTGGCGGCGGATGCGATGGTCGGATCGGATATCCATTGTCGCGCGATCTCGCGACCGGCCGATTGGCTGGCGGCGGCGACGGCCAAGGCCCCCAACCACGCGCCGATACTCAAGACCTCGCGCACGAACCCGCGCATGCATGCGAGCAAACCAGAGAGCGCCATGACGCCCAGAACCGCCATATCTACCGATGTCATGTGACCGCCACATATCGCCCGAGCGGGTTATCGTCCGGCTTGGCCCGGACGCCAACCCCACTCTAGCTATATCTTTGTCGATTCTGGGGCGAAGCGTGCAACGAGATCGGTAATGTGGCCGATTTCCTCCAGTCGCAGCCCCTCGGGCGCCGCCAATTTGCGGTTGCCGTGCGCCAGGCGGCGGGGCAGGGCGGCCGAGTCGAAGCCAAGCTTGGCGGCTTCTTTGAGCCGCGCTTCCGCCTGGGCGACCTGACGGACCTCCCCGGACAGGCCGATTTCGCCGAAATAGACCATGCCCGGGCTGGTCGGCTTGTCGAAAGCGGCGGACGCGATGGCGGCGGCGATCGCCATGTCGGCGGCCGGCTCGTTCACCCGCAGGCCGCCGGCGATATTCAAATAGACATCGGTTTGGTTCATGCGCACGCCGGCGCGTGTCTCCAGCACCGCCAGCAGCATGCCCAACCGCCCGCCGTCCCATCCGATGACGGATCGACGGGGGGACCCGCTGGGATTCGGGGCCAGTAGCGCCTGCACTTCGACCAGCACCGGCCGCGTGCCCTCCAACCCCGCAAACACCGCGCTCCCGGCGATATTGCCCCGCCGCTCGGCCAAAAACAGCGCCGAGGGATTGGGCACCTCCGCCAGCCCGCGTTCGGTCATCTCGAACACGCCGATCTCGTCGGTGGCGCCGAAGCGGTTCTTCACCGCGCGCAGGATGCGGAACTGGTGGCCGCGATCGCCTTCGAAATACAGCACGGCATCGACCATGTGCTCCAGCACGCGCGGCCCGGCCAGGGAGCCGTCCTTGGTCACATGCCCGACCAGCACCAGACTGAAATTGCCGGTTTTCGCCAGTCGGATCAGCTCGAACGAACAGGCG
>JANXMB010000162.1 GCA_025354865.1 Acetobacteraceae bacterium
ACCACGTCGCCGGTCACCGTGCGCACCTGCGACCGCAGCGCCACGTTCGTCAGGTCCGCCGCGCTCCCGTCGTCGTTCGTGAAACTCCATTGCATCGCCAGGGCCTCGCCCTGCTTGATCGCGACCTGTGCCATCACGCGACCACCTTGCAGCCAAACCAGTTGTCGCCAGAGGGCGAGAGCGTTACCGCGCCGCCCGAACTCTGAAGCACGGCCAGCGTAAAAGTGTCTCCAGGCACGACGTTGATCGGGAAACCGGGGGCGGACAGGATCGTCACGTCGCTTCCGCTCGGCGTCCCTACGCGGCTTGCCCCCGTTCCCAGGCCCTCCACCCCTCCGTTCTTCAACACGCGCACCTTCCGGTCGCCGCCTGTCGCAGCCGCGAACGACACGACGAAGGTGACCTCCACCATCGACACCCCGGCCGGAACCGTGAAACCGGTCCCGCCCGACGAGTAGAGGCCCGCTGTGTCGTACGTCGTCGGCGGCGATACCGCCGGCCAAGTCACGGTCGTCTCGACGCCGCTGGGGATCGATGGGTTGCTACTCAAAGCCAACAGCGTCCCGCGACCGCGTGGCGGGTTCAACTGCACCCATTTCGAGACGCCGTCGGACCGCAGGCTCAGGCCGTATTTCGCGGCCAGAGACAACGGCGCCGTGCCCCAGGTCACCAACGTATCGGACCCGGGCAGCGCCACAGACACCGTGTTTGTGCTGGTATCCGTTCGCACGATTTCAAACGGTATAGACACGCCGTTCGCCGCTGCCGCCGCCGGCAGCGTGATGGTTACGTTTCCTGCCGTCGCGTCGACCAGCACCACCCCGGCATTGTCCGCCGTCAACGTCCGGCTACCGGCAGTCACCGCCAGCGTGTTGGCCCCAGCGATGCGCATGATCGCCTGCACCAACTGCGTATCGAGCGACCCCAGCGTGCTGTCCGTCGGTGTAATCCCGACCTTTTCGATCGTCCCGACGATGCTCTCCTGCACACCCGCCAGAAACTGCGCCATCAGGTTCGTCCCGAACGGCACGCCCAGGCTCGGGTTTTTATCCAGGAAGGTGCGCCGCCCTCCGATCGTTTGAGTATTCAGCGCGCTCACGCGGTCCATTCGGTCACCTACGAGTAATAAAACACGGGGGTCGTATGCAGCGGCGCTTCCCGTTGGATGATTGCCGCCATGAAATTCGCCTGCGACCCGCTGATCGGCTCGCCGCTTTCGGCCACGCCCGATTGACCGAACCATTCGATGGTCGCTGGCAGATGGACCACGAACTGCAAGTGCACCGGCGCCGGGACGATCTCGCCGCCACACTGAAACCCGCCGCACTCGCTCAGCGGGAATTCGTCAATCGTCAGGGTCACGCCCAGGCCAGCGCCCAACCGGACGAAATACCCGGCGCACATCGTCGGCGTCTCGGTCCACCGCGCCCCCGCGATTGCCTGCCGTTGCGCCGTCGTCATCGCCGACAGGTCCCGCCCATACGGGTCGGGTCCGAGCACCCGCTCGTAATCCGGCAGCAGGTTCAGGGCATTGGTGGGGTTGGCCTCCGGCAGCATGGCCTCCGCCGAGGCCTCGATCAGCGCGAATTCCGCCGCCGTCGCCGCATCCAGCGCCGCCACGTAATCGTCCGGCCCCGCCGGGCTGGCAAAGCCGGGGGGACGCAGCCGCCGCAGCCCCTCGGCGATCTGTGTTTTGCTCCGGCTCATGTGAACGTCACCGTGCCCAGCACCGCGAGGCGATAGGCCGCGACCGTTACATCCGCCGCCGGCAGCGCCCGCTCATGCGCATATTCGCCGGACCCGTTCGCCAGCGCCGCATCCATTCGCGACAGATAGATCGTGCCGCCATGCAACGCGTCCGGGATCGCCGCATCGGCCAGCATCTGTGCCGTCAAGGCGTTCAACGCCGCCGTCTGGTTGGCCACCGTGTTGGGATTGAGCGAGATCGAGAAATTCACCGGCACCAGCGTGGCACCCATCACCGCGACCGTCGGTGCGCCCAATGGTTTGCGCTGCGTGGCATCGTTGACATAGGCCGTCACCGCCGCGATTTCGGGCGACGTCGGCACGCGCCAGCTGCTCCCCGTCGGCATTGCGAAACACACGACAATCGCGCCCGTGCTGGGCGATGTCGCCGAAACCAGCGCCGTCGGCAGCACCTCGTGCACCCACTGCACAAAATCATCGGCGTTGCCCCCGGTGCCGCGCTGTCGGATGCGCGCCAGGATGCGCCCTTTCCAGGCGTCGGTGCTCTCCGCGTCCTCGCCGGTCAGCCCGCCGCTATCCACCGCCGCCGTCTGCGCGGCCAGCCCGCCCAGCGGGTTTACCACCGTCAACACCGTCCCCGGCGCCAGACTGCCCGCCGCGCCCGCGACCGATGCGACCACCGGCACCGACCCCGAACCGTTCGCCGCAATCGCCAACGACGCCGTCGTGGCATAGGCCGCGCCACCCGGCGCCGCCAGCGGCAGACCCGACGGCACCGTCACCCCCGTCGCGCCGGCCAGAAACACAGCCCCGCCCGTCGCCGCCACCGCCGCGATCCGGGTCACGCCCCATTGCGCGGCGTGCCGAGGCAACCAATCGGTCGCCGTATCCACCATCAATTCCTGCGCCGTGCGCGGCAAGAACGACCACAGGTCGAACGCCGCCAGTGCCAGCACCCTGCCATCCACCGCCAGCGTCGAAAACGGCGACCGCGCATCGACCGTCGCCGCCGGCCCGGCAGGGTGCTTGAGCGTATAAATCCGCTGGTATTCGACCTCGTAAACCGCTGCTGCGCGATCCGCGATGACCGAGGGTTGGGGAATGGGCCAGGGCATCAGCCGACCGCCGCCGTCAATGCGACCGTCGTCTGCCCGACCGTCACGCGATAACCCAGCATTTGCCAGCGTATCCACCGCACGACGATGGATACCTGCCAGCCGCGCAACCCGGCCAGCATATCCAGCGGCTCTTTCAGGGCGCTCTCGGCCAGTAAACGGGTGTCTTCGTCCTGCTTGCGCCGAAACAACAGCCACATGCGGCTGCCGGTCAGCCGGCCGAGCGGGTCCAGGAAATCGCCGCACCACCCTCGCCACGGGTCCAGCCGAGCGGGCGCCACTCGATCGGGCAACGGCTCGGGGAGCACATCGTCGTCGTGCGCCCGCCGTTCCAATCCGACCGCCATCAGCAGGCCGGTGACCGGTGTCATATCGATGGCGCAGTCGGTGCCGTCGAACGCGCGATCGCAGCGCCGGGTCACCGGGTCGTAGGCCAATGCGCGATCGAGGACGATGGATACCATGCGGACACCATCCCCGCGCGCCCGACGCCCAGGCGCGCTACGCAGGTAGCGGGGTCAATGCCCGTGGATTGTCCCGGTCGCGTCGATCGCGCCGTTGACCTGTAGGTGTCCATTGACCGTCAGCGCCCCGTCGATCTCCACGGCCGTCGCGCTGATGATCACTTTCGTCGCCGCCGCGATCACCACCGTGCCACCCTGTTGCAGGTGCACGCGGGACCCGCCGGCGCCGTAGACGACGACCTCGCCACGGTTCAGGTTGCCGAACCGCAGCCCCGGCGCGCTGACCAGGCCGACCAGGTGCCCGACATCGCCGCCCACCGCCCACAGCAAAACATCGGCCCCGGCGGCCGGCGGAGATGACGCGAACCCGAATGGCTGCACGATCTCGACGCCCGCCCGAATCGCGCCGTCGGCCGTCTGCACCGTGGCCGTTTGCACCGCCCCGCCGTCCTCGATCGACAGCACCACGCCCTGGACGATCGACTGCCGCAGGTTGTGCACGTCTTCCTCGTCGTCGTTCATTTCTTGCCCCCGTCCGCCGCCGACAGCGGCGTGACCGTCGCGTCCAGCGGCCCGGTATCGTTGTGATGATGCCCGCGCCGCCGCGCGCCCTCGTTGATTCGGTCGTAAGCCGTCCGCCCGACGACCCGCAGTTCCGTCCGCGCCCCATGCTCGTCGAACAAATACCGCACGCCCGCGATCAGCATGTCCCCGTCGATCCCGATATAGGGGTCGTAGACCGCGACGATCTGGTTCGGCAGCCACAACCCGCGATCCCGCCCGTCCCGCCAGTCCAGCACATGGTAATGCCGCTGATCCGCCCGGCCTTTCGACACCCGCAGCAGCCACTCGGCCTGGACCTGCACGCTATCCATCGCGCTCTGCGTGCGCACGGTCCGCACCGTCGGCCGATAGCGCCCGATCTCCGGGTCCCGCGCATGCCCGGTCATCAGCACGTGGCCGCGCCCGGTCGCGCTGGGCGTGACCGCCGCGTCGTCGGCGCCGGCCGCATGCGACGCATCCAGCGCCGCCAGCCCCAGCCGCCCGTTCGCCGACTGGCCCTTGATGTAGTAGTCCGAAAACCGCCGCTCCCAGTTCAAATCGAACTGCATGGCCTGGACGTTGCCGCCGATTTCCAGCGGCGCGGGGCCGCGCGTCGTGCCCGACTTGGTCAGCAACAACCCGCCCACGCCGTCGCTGGTGACCAGGACCGCCCGCTGCCGAGCGGCCTTTTCGAGCGCGCTCAGAGCGGTCTCATGAATCTGAAACGACAGCCGATCGAAGGGCGCCCCGATATCCGTTTCGGCCCGCACCGCGATGCCGAACGGCTGGCACACCGCTTTCGCGATGCCCAGCAGGTCGATATTACGGAACTCCGCCGGCCCGTCCGGCAGTGGCATGCAGTCCACCAGATCGCCCGTTTTGTCTCGCCCCGATATCTCGCAGGTCAGGCTATCGCCGGTCCACCGCCCTTTGATCGCGTCGATCCAGCCCACCAGCACCGGCGTGCCGTCGATCTCGACCGTGCAGGCCTGCCCCGGCCCCAGCGGCCCGATTGCCGCCTGCCACGTGGCCAGATGGACAAACAGCGCCCGCCGCAGCCGCGCGTCGTCCAGGCAATGCACGGTGAAGGTCGAAGCGATGCTGTCCAGATCGTGCCCGATGGCGACCGAGGCGAATGCCGTCAATCGCACCTTCCCAATGCGCAGCGTCACCCGGTCGGTGAAAGTCCCGGCACTCCCGCTCACGGCAGCACTTCCAACGCGCCCACCGGCGGCAGCGCCGGGTTTCGTATGTCGTTCCGCGCCACGATATCCAGGTAGGCTGCCAGCATCCGGCCCGGTTTACCCCCATGCAGGGAATAGGCCACAACCCACACCGGACTTTGCACCGGGGGCGTGAACTGAACCACCGCCGGCAGCCGTCCGATGGTCGCCGACATATCCGCCAGCCAGGCCGTCCGCGTCGCCGTCAGACCGCGCCAAAGCGGCGCCGCCGTCTGTGCGTTCGTCGGCACCAACGCCGCCGCCAGCGTCGCCGCCGCATCCAACGCCGCCGCGATCCGATCGCGCCAGACCATCGCCTCCTGCTGCGAGGCATAGGCGATATCGCTCGCCGCCTGCGCCGCATCGGCCAACAACAGCGCCGTCACTGCCGCGCGCAACGCCGGCTCGGGCGCCAGCGCACCCAGCGGCGGGGCCAGGGTCGCGGCAGCCGCGATCAGCAGCCCCGCCGTCACCCGCCCATCGACTGCGGTGGGCACGGCGATTGTCCCGCCCGGCGCCACCGCTGCCGGAATCGTCGGCGTCGTCGTCCCCGCGATCGCCGCACTCGGCGCCGCCAGCAAAGCGCCGACGCCCGATCCATAATTGCCGTCCGGCGGCACCCCGCCGATCCCCGCCAACAACCCGAGAGGCAGCGCCCCGGCAATCCCCACCTGCGGATCGGATGCCGCCGCGATCAGGACGCCCAAGGTGCTCGCCACCTCGCCCGCCAGCCGCTCGACCGCCCCGATGGTGGACAGCGTCAGCGCGACCGGCGCCAGCACACCGATCAGCAATGCCAGCGCCGCCGTGCGCAGGTCGGATATCGCGTCGAGGATATCCTGCAACGTATCGGTCGGCGCCGGCCGGTTCGGCACATACAGCCGCACCGTCGCGGTGAACGTCGCGACCCGCAGCTGGTCCGCTTTGAATGAGAATTTGGGCGGCTTCCCCGGCGCCTGCTCGACCTGGATCGTGCCCCACCACGGCGTCGTCAGGGTCGCCGGCCCCGGCGTCTGAAACGCCTCCCGCAGCCGCGCTGCCTGACGCACGTAATCGTCGCCCACCAGGATGCCGCTGAACGCGATATCCCCGTCGAGTTGGCCCAGGTCCTGAAAGGCGGTGGGGTCCTGACCGGGGAACAGCATCGCCTGGATGCGCCGCCCCGACTCGTCGGACCCGTCCACGAAAGCGAACCCGATGCCGCGATAGCTGCCGTTGAGCTGGAGCGCTTCGAACAGCCCGACGATTTCTGCGAAGGCCATCAGATGCGTCCCAGCACGCGCCCGGCGGCATTCAGGCGAATGCCCGTCACCGCCGTGCCAGGGTCCGCGATCACCCGGATTTCCAGCGTCCCGCGCCCGCCGACGTTGCCGGCATCGCCCGAGCCGCCCTGATCGCCCATCGGGTTGCCGGTGCCGTAGTCGCCCCGATCCGGCATCGTGTCGGGATGCTCCTTGTTGTATTTCTCGAAGTTTTTCCGGTTCGCTTCCGGGTCGCCGAGCAGCTTCTGCCCCAGTTCCAGCAACTTGTTGTTCAACGCGTTGAACACATCGAACAGCACACCGCCCGACAGGCCGTTCAGCCCGTTCCCCAGATCTTGCACCAGCCCGATCGCGGTCTGCACCGCCCCGCCCAGGCTCATGTTGATCCCTGTCGCGATCTTGTTCATGCCGGTGACCACGCGGCCGCCGTCGAGCGTGGCGAACCCCGCCCCCACATCCACCAACCCGTCGCCGACAAGGCCCAGGCCGTCGCCCATCTGCCGGAACAGCGGCCCGAACCGATCCCAATTTTCGTAGATGTCGATGCCCGCCGCGACCGCCAGCGTCGCCGCCGCCGCGACCCCGGCACCGATCCATCCCACGCCCGCCGCGACCATGCGCGCGCCCCACCACACGCCCGCAGCGACCGTGCGCATGCCCCACAAAACGCCTTCGCCAGCCATGCGCATGCCCCACCAGAGGCCCTGCAAGATCGGCGAGACCATCGCCCACCCTTTCGCCAGGACCGGCCCGACGAAGCCGACCGCCGCAACCGACGCGCCGAACGACAGCAACGCGCCGGCCGTCAGCAGGACACCGTCGCCGACTCCCGGCAGCTTGGTATCCAGCCACTCCACCCCGGCCCGCATCCAATCGAGACCGCTGTTGACCACGCGCAGGATCGGCGCAAACCCTTTTCCGACCCGCCGTTCCAGCTGCTCCAGCTCCTCGCCGAACGACCGCACCTGAACCTGATCCGCCCGCATCGCAGTCTGAAAATCGGTCTCCAGCGTATCCGCGTTCACGTCGCCGAGCAGCTTCCGCATCCGCAGGAATTCCTCCTTGTGCTGCAACAACGACAACGCGGCCGACGCCGCTTCCTGGTTGTGAATCAACTTGCCGACGATCTCCGCCTTCTGCACAGGCGACTTCCCGGCCGTGAGCGCGTCCAGTTTCCCCATGAACGCATCGAGCGGGCTGACCCCCTTCTTCTCGGCCTCGATCAGCATCTTCGGTAGATCGATGCTCATCTTCGCGAAGCTATGGGTGGCGATCGGCGCCGTCATATACTGCATCAGGTCCTGGAAATTCGTCGCGGCCTGGCTGGGCATGGAACTGTTCTTGACCACAGTTTCCAGCGCCGCAAACGCGGTATTCGCGGCGCCCCGCCCGGTCATGCCGAGCAGCTGCATGCGCCCGCCGATGGCCGGCAGGAACTGGCTGAAATTCTCGACTGTGAAGTGGGCCTCCTTCGCCGCATAGGCCATGGCCGACAGCGCCGAGCCCATGTCTTCGTGCCCGATCTTGAAACTGTCGTGCAGCGCGAATACCGCCTGACCCATGCTTTCGCTGCTGATATTGTAGGCGGTCGCCGCCCGTGCGTGCGACGGCATCAGTTGGTCCACCAGCGCGGGCGACATGCCCGTCGTAATCAGAAACTGATACGCTTTCGACAGTTCCCCGCTGTTCTGCCCGGTCGCCAGCGCCTCATGCCCCAGGTTCCGGGTCAGCCGAGCGACCTCCTTCTCGACCAAAGCGCCGGACAATTTCTCGGTGATGGCGATGTGCCGCAGCGTATTTTCGAACCCCGCATAGGCCCGGATCGGTGCCGCCACCGAATACCCTTCGGCTGCCGCCCCGAACGCCCCGACGCGCGACATCGGCCCCAGCGCCGTCCCGCCGACCCGTTTCAATTTAGTCCAGACGCGATCCACCACGCCCTCGGTTCGCATCAACGAGCTCGTCAGGTTCTGCGCCTCGCTCGCCACCTGCCGCAGCACGCTCCCGCCCTGCTCCAACCGCCCAAGGGTCAGCCCACCGCCGAGCTTCTTAAGCGCCTCGAATTCGGTTTTAATCCGGTCCAAACCGGACGATAATTCGTCCTTAAGAGTAAGCGTCAGGGCCGCGCGAAGATTGGAACTCACGACTGCGCCTCCCGCTCGCGCTTAAGCCACTCGATCATGCAGTCGCGCCAGAACCGCATATCCTCCACCGTCAGACTGTCCAGGTCCGCCCGCCGCCAGCCGTAATGCCGGCCGAGGAACCCGAGCGTTACGGTCCAGTCTTCCGGCCACCGCGCGACAAAAAACTCACCACCCGGCTCATCGCCATCGCGTCGGCGCCGTCCATGCTGACCAACACATCCTTCGCCAGTTTCGGCGTCATCCCGGTCGCGAACGACACTGCCCACACCAGCCGATCCGGCGCCTCTTTCGCCTGCCGCATCTCGGCAGCCGTCAAATATCGGAACACGAACTGATCGTGCGCCACGCCGGTATCGTCCATCGCCGGATGCTCCAGCATCGGCAGCACCACACCGGCCTCCGTCTGCTCGGCATGCGCCGGCAGCGCGCCGGCATCGCTCATGTCGAGAAACTCGCCCAGCACGTCCTCGGCCGCGCCCGCATCCCGCGCATCCAGCACCCGCAGCAACAAATCGAGTTTCGCCGGGGAATAATCGAGCGACAACGCCAGCGCCATATTCGTCGGGTCCCGCGCCGCCCGCATCCGCGCCACATCCGCCCCGGTCA
>JANXMB010000073.1 GCA_025354865.1 Acetobacteraceae bacterium
AGCACCTGCTTGGCGCCGGTGGACACGATCACCTCCTCCGGCTTGTAATCCAGGCCCGAGTCGCGGCGCAGCTTCTCGGCTGCCGCTTTGCGCAGGGCCGGGGTGCCGGAAACGTCGGTGTATTTCGTCAGCCCGGCCTCGATCGCGCGGATCGCCGCGTCCTTGATGTTGCGGGGCGTGTCGAAATCGGGCTCCCCCTGCGAGAGGGAAATCACGTTTTTCCCATCCGCGATCATTTTCCGCGCGACCGTCGAAATGGCGATGGTCAGGCTCGGTTGGATGCGATCGAGGCGTTCGGACGTGAGCGACATGGTGGATTCCCGAGGGGCGGTGAGGCCAAAGCGGCGCGGGAACCTAGCGAAAGGGGGGGGGCGGGGCAACCTTGGTGACAAGGGGGTTACGCGCTGGTCTGCTCCGCTTCTGGCACATTGGCCGAGCGGCGGCGGGTATTCGGGTGCTGGGCGCAGTTTTCGATCGCGGGCCGGCGTCGTCCCCCGCCTTCGCAGGGCCGGTCCAGGCCGCTTATCGGCTGCTGCGCACGGTCGGTGCCCGGCGTTCGGCGGAAAGCATCGTCTGACGCTGGGGACGGATGGCGATCGCGATCTGCGTCGGGTTGGACGAACCAGCCCGACGCAGGTCGGACTCAGGCGGCTTTGGCGACCGTTTCTTCCGGCGGGAAGTTGCATTCCACGGCAACGCCGTCGGGATCGAGGTAGAACAACTGGGTCATGTTCAGGCGCGGCAGCACCCGCTCGTCGTATTTGATGCTGCGGCGTTGCAGGTCGGCGCGCATCTCCGCGAGGCCCACGCAGGAGAACGCGATATGATCCAGACGCCCGGTATCGGCCGGGTAGGACGGACCGTCGGTCACCAGCTTGGCGTTGGCCTGATAGCCCAGCAGATGCACGGTCGGAGTGCCGCTGCAATACAGCCAGTAGCCGGGGAAGCTCAGCGGTGGGCGGTCGCCGACGGTCAGGCCGACGATATCGACATAGAAATTCTTGGTGGCTTCCAGGTCGCGAGCCTGGATGGTGTAGTGGTTCAACGTCATGGCGGGCATGGCCGGTTTCTCCTGGTTCAGAATACGTTTTCGGGGGGCAGGCCGAGTAGCAATTGGCCCACGGTTTCGAAGTGAATTTGGCGCCCCTGGGATTGCTGCGCAACGGTGTGCATGTCGCGCAGGCGGCGCTCGAACGGATTTTCCTCAAAGATCACGGTCGATCCGGCGGCGTGATACAGCGTGTTGACGATATCGCGCGCGTTCTGGATCGCCCAGGTCGATGCCAGACGCAGCATCGCGCGGTGTTCCTCGGTCTGGTCGCCGTGCTCTTCGACATAGGCCCAGGCTTCCCGCCACGTGTTGTGCAGCATGTAGCGGGCGGAGCGGAGTTTGGCCTCGCAGACCGCATATTGTGCCTGCACGACGTTGTTTTCGCGCAGAGTTTTACCGGCCCCGCGGGCCACTTTGTTGGCCGGCAGCGCAAGGAAATCGCCCATGATGCCTTTGGCGATGCCCAGCCCGACCCCGGCAAAGCCGCAGGAGTAAAGCTGGCCGCTGGTGAAGCGGTATAGCAGCCCTTGTTCCCGGCGGTGGCGCGGGTCGTCGCGGAACAAAGCGCGTTCTTCCGGCACGAACAGGTCGCGGGCGACGTATTGGTTGGATGCGGTGCCGCGCAGCCCGACGGTGTGCCAGATGTCCTGCATCTCCACGCTGGCCTGGGGGAACAGGAAGGTGCGCAGTTCGCGGGTGCCGTCGATGTAGACATGGGCGCCCATCCAACTGGCATTCTGGCTGCCGCTGGCGAAGCGCCAAATGCCGTTCAGAACATAGCCGCCGGTTGTCCGTTTGGCCGATGCCGGCCCGCCCCATTGCGGCCCCCAGGCCAGAATGCCATCGACGGACCCGAAGATGGCCTGCGCCACCGGCCGATCCATGTAGGCCGAGGTCATCGAGCAGCCGTTGCTCTGACAGACGATCCAGCCGACCGAGGCGTCCATCGACGCCAGGGCTTCGGTCGCCTGACAGAATTCGAACGGCTTCATCTCCAGCCCGCCCAGGAATTTGGGCTGCAACATGCGGAAGAACGACCCGGCTTTCAGACCGGCGACGATGCGGGGGGTGATTTTGCGGATCCGATTGATCTCGTTGCCGTCCTCCCGGATCATGTCCCCGAGGGCGAGGGCTTTGGCGACCTGTTCGATAGCGATACTCATTTCCGGGTCCCTGCGGCGGCGGGGACGGTTTCGCCCAGTTCGCTATCGATCGCGGAGATCGATTGCTTGCCGGTTTCGAAGCCAAAAAACAGGAAGGCGCAGCCGCACAGCACCAACCACGCGGTGAAATACATGAACGACGGCACGATGGCGTCAAGGGTCGCTTTCGGGGTGACGATGTCGGATGTGCCGACGATCAGCGCGAGGCCGAGCGGGCCGATGATTTTGCCGATGCCGCCGAAGCCGTAGGCGGAGCCCATGCCGGTGGTGCGCAGTTTCGTCGGCCAGACTTCCGCCATGTAGGGGCCGATGACCGCGAAGCCGCCGTCGTAGAAGAAGTCGCCGATCACGATCGCCAGCCACAGCACCGACACGCCGCCGATGAATTCGTTATGGCCGATGCCGGCGATGAACACGCAGATTGCCGCGCCGAAGCCGGCCAACATGCCGGAGCGGCGGCGTCCCAGGAAATCGGACAGGAAGGCGAAGGACAGGCGCCCGAAGATGCCGGCGAGTTTCACCCACAGGAATAGGAACGCGGCCTCGGCCGGTTTGATGTTCAATTGCAGCACGAACAGGGTCGGCGCCCACAGCCCGATACCGTAGGATGCGGTTTGCGCCCCGATGCTCGCCATCCAGGAGACCGCGAGGCTTTTCGGATATTTGAACAATTCCGACCAGGGCGCGATGTCCTGCACGGGCGCGTGTTCGGGCAGCGGCAGCGATTCCTCCTTGACCTGCAATGCCCAAGCGAGGGCCTTGCGGGCTTCTTCTTTGCGCCCCCGACTCATGAGCCAATGCGGCGATTCCGGCACCCAGGCGCGCACCACCAGGGTGAAGGCTGCCGGCATCAGGCCGATGAGGAACAGGCCGCGCCAGCCGACGGAATCGGTCACGAAGGCGGCCAGGGCGGAGGAAATCATGACGCCGAGCGGAATGAAGACGGTGACGAGGCCGCCGATGAAGCCGCGCATGCGGGCGGGCACGAATTCCTGCACCAGCGGCAGATCGACGCAGTACAAGCCACCAACCCCGAAGCCGACGAAGAAGCGCATGACGGATAGGTAGATCCAGCCCTCCTCGGGGGTGAAATACAGCAACCCGCTGGCTATGGAGAAGTTCAGCACGGTGCCGATGAACACCGTCCGCCGCCCGATCAGATCGGCGATCCGCCCCCAGATGAACGAGCCGAGGATCGCCCCCACGCCGGAGGACGTCAGGATAATCGCCGATTCGCCGAAGGTCAGGTGCCAGGGCTTGACGATGAACGCGAGCACGAAGGCAATCAGGTAGTAGTCGAAAAATTCGAGCATATCGCCGATGATAGCGGCGGCGACGATCTTCATCTGGTTGACCGTCAGCGATTTGGCATCGTCGAGGCGGCGGAACATTGCGGTCTTCTCCCATGGATACGGGGTTTGGTTCCCGTCTTGCGTTACCCGAAACTTACGGCAATTTCGGCAACCGGCAAATACCCGGCGGGTTGCCAAGCGCCGCCCGTCGCCCGATGACGGGGCGCACCAACCTCGTGCGCCGGATTCTCATGACAACCGTTCGTCCCATGCCAACCGTTCGTCGTTCCTTGCTGCTCGCCCTCGCGCTGCTGCCGGCCGCCTGCGGTTCGGCCCCTTCGCCACACGCAGCCAAACCGGCGGAGGAAACCTCCGGCTTCTGGCGCGGCACCGCCACCCGGTTTCAGGTCGAAAGCCGCGCCTGCCCGCGGCCGGGATTGGTCACGATCCAGGTGTGGGACGACAAGTTCCAATACCGGTGGGACAACAAGACCTGGATCGACGCCGAGATCGCGGCCGACAATGTCGTGCGCGGGCAGGCACCGGGGATCATGCTGGTCGGCAAAATCGCCGGCAAACGCATGGAAGGCGATGTGACCAACGGCGATTGCGGTCTGCACTTCACGGTCGTGAAATCCGACACCTGATCGCGGCAAAAGGGGGAATGCACACATGGAAACCGTCGGACTCGGATTTTACTACGAAGACCTGCCGGTCGGCCGCATTTTCAAAACCATCGGCCGCACCGTCACCGAAGCGGACATTACCAACTTCGTGAACGCGACCGGCATGGTGGAGGTTCTGTTCACCAATATCGAGTTCCTGAAAGAAGAGTCCGACATCAAGCAGCGCATCGCCCCCGGCGCTCTGGGCTATTGTTTCGCCGAGGGCCTGCTCGTGCAAGCCACCATGCAGCACACCGGGTTTGCGTTCCTGCACATGGAACTCGACGTCAAGGCGCCGGTCTTTGCCAACGATACCATCCATGTCGAATGCGAGGTGATCGAGGCCCGCCTGTCCAAAAACCGGCCCGGCCGCGGTCTGGTCAGGACCCGCAACAAGGTGGTGAAGCAGGACGGCACGATCGCGCTGGTTTATACCCCGCTGCGGATGATCAAGTGCCGTAACGCGGAGTAAACCCATGCGCCGTTTCGTCGAACAGGATCAGGACCGTTTCGCCCGCCTGTCCGGCGATTGGAATCCGATGCACATGGACCCGGTCGCGGCCCGCCGCACCCAGGCCGGCGCGCCGGTCGTGCACGGGGTGCATCTGATGCTCTGGACGCTCGATACGTTGATCGGCGATGGCACGGTGCAGGGCGCCGTGGCCTCGGTTCAGGCGGTGTTCAACAAATTCGTCTATTTGGACACGCCCGCCGAAATCCGCGTGGTCCGAGTGTCCGACGACGCGATCGAAGCCGTGGTTTCCGCCGGGGGTGTCGATACCACGACGGTGACGATCGGGCTGGGGAACGGCGAAACGGCCGATGCCGGGGCGATGGACCAGCCGGCCGCAACCACCCAGGGACGCCACCCCAACGTGCCCGCCTTGGCCGAAATGGCGCAACAATCCGGCTGGATGGACCCCGAGGCGCAGGACGATCTGTTCCCCCATGCCACCCGTCTGCTGGGCGCCAGGCGGGTCGGAGCGATCGCCCTGACCTCCCGCCTTGTGGGCATGCTGTTTCCCGGTCTTCACTCGGTCTTCGGTTCCCTCGATGTAGCGGTGGTGCCCGAACATCCCCGCCTTGGGCTGGGGTTTCGGGTCGCGATGGCCAATGTCCGCACCCGCCTGCTGCGCATGCCCATCGCCGGCTCCGGTATCGCCGGCACCGTCGTCGCCTTCGCCCGGCGCGAAGCCGTGGCGCAGCCCGGCATGGCGGAGATCGCGCCGCATGTCGCACCCGGCAGCTTCGCCGGCACGGTCGCCCTGGTGACCGGCGGGTCTCGCGGTCTCGGTGCCCTGACCGCGCGGATTCTGGCGGCCGGCGGCGCGCGGGTGATCGCGACATATGCCATGGGGCGCGCCGATGCCGACGCCCTCGCCACCGAAATCGACGCCTTTCTCGGCGCCCCCGTCTGCTCGGTGTTGCATTACGACATGAACAAGCCGAATGGCGTCCTGCCGCCGGGGGTGACGCATCTGTATCACTTCGCCTCCCCCCGCATTTACCGGCAGAAGGCGGCGCTGTTCGACCCGACGGTGTTCGCGGAGTTTACCCAGGCGTATCTGGGGTCGTTCCACGATCTATGCCGAGCACTGAAGGGGTTGCGGGTGGCGTTCTATCCGTCGTCGGTTTTTGTCGAGGCCGGGCGGCCGCGCGACATGACGGAATATGCCATGATCAAAGCCGCCGGGGAGATCCTGTGCGAGGAAATGTCGGCGACCGAGGGTTTTCCCACCGTCGTCTGCCGCCGCCTACCGCGCATGCTCACCGACCAGACGGCGACCTTGGCGCGGGTTGCGACCGACGATGCGCTGACGACGATGCTGCCGGTGGTGCGGGACGTGCAGGCGACGGGATTGCTTTGACAGGCCGCTACCCCTCCACCAGCGGCATGACTTCGGCTGCGAAACGTTGCAGGCGTTCGATGCTTTCGGCGATGGACTGGCCTCGGAAATCGAAAATCAACTCGTGCACGCCGATCGCCGCGAAGGTGCGGATGTCGCCGGCAATGTCGTCTGCCGCGCCGGAAAACGGGCGCCGCGAACCGTCCGGCGCGGCAATCCCGGTGTCGTAGAGGGGGGCTTTGTACGACACTTCGATGGCGGAGAAATCCCGGCCCTCGGCTTCGGTCAGGCGTTTCAGCGTGTCCAGATGGGCGCGCATTTCCTGCGGCGGCAGCGGGGAGGCAGCGACGGCGCCGACCGGGTGCCAGCCGTCGCCGTAGCGCGCCGTGCGTCGCAACGCCGCGCGGGAATGCCCGCCGACCCAGATCGGCGGATGCGGTTTTTGGAGCGGGAAGGGTTCGCAGCGAATATCGGCGTAGCGGTAGAACTGGCCCTCGAAACTGGCGGGGGATTGGGTCCAGAGCTGCTTGAAAATGCGCAGCCACTCATCGGTCGCGGCGCCGCGCTTGTCGAAGGGCGGGGTGTCGAGGGCGACGAACTCTTCCTCCAACCAGCCGGTGCCCACCCCCAGGGTGACCCGCCCGCCGGACAAAACATCCAGCGAGGCCACCATTTTCGCGGTCAGAACCGGATTGCGATACGGCAGCACCAACACCGATGTCACCAGCCGCAGGCGTTCGGTCGCCCCGGCCAGGACGCCGAGGATCGAGAATGCCTCCAGCGCATCGCCGTGGCTGGGGTGCTTGCCGTCCACCGTATAGGGATAGATCGACTGGCTTTCGGTCGGCAGCACCACATGATCCGCAATCATCGCCGAGTGCAGGCCCAGGCGTTCGCCCTCGCGCGCCAAAGCCAGCACACCGTCGCGTGTCGCGGTCGGGCCACGGGTGGGGAGGTAAAAGCCATAGCGCATCGGTCGTATCCTCGTTCGATTTGGTGCCAGCCTAGGGGGCACGCGCGGCGGTGGGAACTTGGCCGTTCGAACCGAGCCGGGAGGACCCTGTGGCTAGCTCGTCAACCTGTCGGTAGTCTCTCAGTTTGAAAATCCCAAGAACTAGACGGACTCAATGCGGCATTGCGAATCGAAATCCGACGTGCAATGCTTAGCGCCAAGCACGAGCGGAGGTGACATTTATGGTTGCGGATTGGCTTACTAGCGGATCCGAATCCTAGCGGCTTCGCCGTGATCGGATCATATTTATGTCAGGCACGCTCTCTCAAGAGAAGGCGCTTATATTCCGTATCGCACATCGTGATAACGTGCCATGGATCATGGCTAACGGCATGCACGCTCGAAATACCGGCTTTCTTGACCCCGGGTTTGTCGCCATCGGCAACGCCGACCTCATAGACAAGAGACACTATAGGCGGGTGCTATGCGCGCCATTCGGCACACTGAGCGATTATGTGCCGTTCTATTTTACCCCTTTTACGCCAATGCTCCTCAACATCAAGACGGGCTTTAACGGAATTCAAAAGCGCCCAGTGGACGAGATCGTGATATTCGTTTCCTCTTTAAGAAGACTACATGCGATTGGAGTGCAATATTTATTTACCGACCGCCATGCCTATCTTGCAACCGCACAGTTTTCCAATGATCTAGGTATGATCGGGTTGATAGATTGGGAACTCCTGAGGCGGCGCGATTTTCGAAAGGACCCGGAGAATCCAGCGAAGGTGGAACGTTATCAAGCCGAGGCTTTGGTTCACATGCACCTGCCGACGATTGCGCTCGTAGGTATCGTGTGCTATAATAAAGGCGTTGGAGACTGGGTTCAGACGATTGCTGATGGGCAGGAATGCTCGGTTAAGGTTATCGTGAAATCGGGATTGTATTTCTGATGATCAGATTCACAACTGGAAATCTGCTCGACGCGAAAACGGAAGCGGTGGTCAACACCGTGAATACCGTAGGTATTATGGGAAAGGGCATCGCCTTGATGTTTAAGGAGGCTTTCCCGGAAAATTTTTTGAAATACGAGACGGCATGCAAGCGTAACGAGATTTCCGTCGGGCATATGTTTGTTACAGAACGCCATGATTTGATCGGTCCCAAGTGGATCATCAATTTCCCAACGAAAAAGCACTGGCGCCATCCTTCCAAAATGGACTGGGTGACGGCGGGCTTGGAGGATTTGAAGCGCGTTATCGTTGAAAATGGTATCCGCTCTATCGCTCTGCCGCCGCTGGGTAGCGGAAATGGCGGACTGGACTGGCAGGATGTTCGTCCGAAGATCGAGGAGGCGCTTGGCGACCTTCCTAACGTGGATGTAACCGTCTATGAGCCAACTCGGCAATATCAGAATGTGAGCAAACGTGCTGGCGTTGAAAAACTTACTCCTGCGCGAGCGCTCGTGGTTGAGTTGGTGCGTCAATACTGGGTGCTAGGCATGGAGTGCACGCTATTGGAAATCCAGAAGCTCGCATATATGCTGGAGCGCTCGATCCTTGAGCGTGGTCTCCATAACCCCCTGGACTTACAGTTCTCGGCACAGCGATATGGACCCTATGCGGAACGGTTGAAGCACCTGCTAAATTCGCTGGATGGCAGTTATCTGCATTGTGAAAAGCGCCTTGCAGACGCTGGTCCATTCGACATCATATGGTTTGATGACTCGAAGAAGGACCATGTGACCGCGTTTCTTACCACTCCAGAGGCGAAGACTTATCGTGCAGCCCTCGAGGCTACAGAGGCACTAATCGATGGTTTTCAATCCCCATTGGGAATGGAGTTGATAGCGACGATTGACTGGCTTCTTCACCGTAATTTGGCGCATCCAGATTCTAATAGTGTTAGAGTTGCTCTGCGCACATGGCCGGGTGGCGAGGGAGCGGGCGAACGAAAGGCTCGGTTGTTTGATGATCGACTTGTCACTGTTGCGCTCGAACGTTTAGCGCCCGCGCCGAACAAACAAGCGATTCCCGTATAGGTGGAGTGACCAGTGCCTAAAGGACCTCAGGGCCAGAAGCGCCCGGCCGACGTGATTAGCGCCGCCGTCAAGGTGATGCGCGTCGCCACAGGCGAGGAAGAGGACGACCGCGAAGATCAGACCCCGGCAAGCGCGGCGGCGCAGCTTGGCAAACTCGGGGGCGCGGCCAGGGCGCGGAACATGACGCCTGAGCAGCGGGCGGAACAATCGCGGAAGGCGGCGGCTAAGCGGTGGAAGAAGGCCTAGTCCGCCGCTTCGTCGTCGTCCTCGCGGGCCGCTCGGCGTAATTCGATATCGAACGACATATCCATTGACCTTGCTCGGCGGCACGGCGTGTCGGAAGCGACGATCTACAACTGGACGGCAAAGTATGGCGGGCTTGAGGTGTCGGACGCGAAGCGGCTGAGGGCACTTGAAGATGAGAACGCCAAGCTCAATCGGCTCCTGGCCGAGGCCATGCTGGACAACGCCGGCCTGAAAGATCTTCTCGCAAAAAATTGGTGACGCCCGCTGCCAGGTGAGAGGCGGGCGCGCGTCTCCAGGCTTTCCTGGGGATGAGCGAGCGGCGGGCGTGTCGCGCTGACCGGAAGAGCATGCGCTACCGGTCGCAGCGCGACGAACTGCTCAACGAGACGCTATTTCTCAGCATGGATCATGCTCGGGTGCAGATCGCGGCGTGGGTGGAGGATTACAATCACGAGCGACCACACTCAGCCTTTGGCTACGAAACCCCGGCGGCGTTCGCCGCCGCGAACTGCATAAGCAATGGCCTGGTCCGCTACGCCCTACCGGCTCCGCTACACAGGCCATTGCTTACCCCGCGCTCATGCGCAATAAAGCGGTCCGGCTATTATCCCAGCTGGTGGAAGGCTGGGTGTCACGTCAGCCTGGATCTGGCTCAGCTCAGACCGCTCTGTGCGGCCGAGAACGTCCGTGAAACGCATCAGGCGTATCCCTTCGTGAATGCGTGCCCGGTCCATCGGAACCTCCTGCCCTGAAGCACGAGTGGACCGGACACTTCACAAGCTAGCGACACCGTCCGATAGAACCCTGGACAGACCGGGACGAAACCAAGCAACTTGGGGGCGAAGCGAATAAGGGGAATTTCGATGCCGGATCTGACAGGCAAAGCAGCACTGGTCACAGGCGCCCAACAAGGCATCGGTGCCGCTATCGCCATCGCCCTTGCTCGGGATGGCGCGGATGTGGCGATCAACTGCCTCGATG
>JANXMB010000172.1 GCA_025354865.1 Acetobacteraceae bacterium
CGGGGGTTGACGATATCGGGGTCCGAGGGGGAAATCGGGTGGAGCGACAACGGCAGGGGGCGTCTCCACAGACCTTCCCACCCATGCAACAATTGCCCTGCAATAAGGGGAGGCTTGACTCAATGGCGATCGTAGGCGCGCATCGGCGCGGTCCGCTGGACCGGACACAACGCGGCGCCCGCGCCCAATTGGGACAAGGTCGGCCGGGCCTAGAGCGCGATGCGTTCGCTCTCGCTCACGTATCGCGATCTAACCTATTGTTTGTTCGCGCGATTCAGACCTCCGGTGATTCCACCTTCGGTCATCGCGCTCTAGAGCGGTTGGGGTGGGTCGCGGTGGGCATCGGACACGACGGAACCTCGGCATGAACGTCGCCCCCGTCGGCTGGCCGGCACACAAGCCCCTCGCAATTTCGATAAACGTGATGCTGGAGGGATGGGCTGCCCCCGACGCCCCGGGAATCGGCCCCATGGGCAACCCGCTGAAGCCCGGCACGATCGATCTGCAAGCCCGATCCTGGGCCGAATACGGTGCCAAAGTCGGCGCCTGGCGCCTGCTGGATTTGCTGGATCGGGAAGAAGTGCGCGCAGTATTCTACACCTCCGGGGTGGTGGCAGAGGCGTATCCCGACCTCGTTGCCGCCATCGCCGAGCGGGGCCATTGCGTCGCCGCACACGGTTGGAGCCAGGGCACCCTGCCCGCTTACCTTACGCCGGAGGCCGAGGCCGAGGACATCGCCCGCTGCGTCGCCATCATCGAGCAAACCGCCGGCCACCACCCCTCCGGCTGGCTCAGCCCCCGTTGCACACCCAGTGCTCGGACTACCGGCTTGCTGGCAAAGGCCGGGTTTCGCTGGCACGCGGACACGTTCGATTCCGATCTACCCTATCCGCTGACGGCCGAGGGCCGGACGGTGATCGGCATGCCGTTCACGATGGAGGTGAATGACATGCCCTTGTATGTCCGCTACGGCAACGAACCCGACGCCTTCACCCACACCCTCGGCAAGATCGTCGATGGATGGCGGCGCCTCGGCAGTCCCTCGGCGTGCCTCGACATCACAGTCCACGCCCATGTGTTCGGTCGCCCGTACGGGGCGCTCGCGCTGCTGGATTCGCTGTCCCTCGTGCGCCGCGCCGGCCATTGCTGGCTGACCGATCACGAGCGCATTGCGCGACTATACGAATAGAGGCCGCTGTGACGCTGAAACGCCGCGCCCTGTCCGGGCTGTTGCTGCTTCCCGCCCGCGCCTGGGGTCAATCGGCGGATAGCCTGGTCTTCGTGCCGGATGGTCCGCCGCCCAGCACTGCGCAAGGCCGTTCCCCCGACCGGGAGCGCGATCCCAAGGCCTGGGGCATCGGCGACGAGCAATGGGGGCGTTTTCGTGCGTTCGCCCTTGCCGCCCAACGGAAGGTCGAGGCGAGCATCCGGTTGAACAACCTGCGATCCCGCCAGTTCAAGGACGATCTGGTGGAGCTGATGACCAGCATTCCCGGCTGGGAGATCGACGATCAGGGCGTCTACACCGCCGGCAGCCTGCCCTCGTTCGACGGGGTCCTGATCCAGACCAACAGCATGTTCGACCCGTCGCCAGAGGCCCTGCTGATCGCCCAAGCGCTGGATGCCGGGGGGATCGAGCCGACCGCAATCTTCGACGCGACGCAACCGACGCATATCCGCGTCGTCATCGGCGCGCCGCCGCTGCTGTAATGCCGGTCGGCCGAACGGCATGCGCGCAGGGTTGGCGTGGCGGCTGCGCGCGAAACCAATACGATACCAGCCGACCGACCGCTTGCATGGGAGTCAGAGGTTCGGTCGGCTGGTATAATGCCGGTCGCCTCGGGACCTATCGCAGGGTATAGCGGATCGGGGTCACGAGGGTGATGCGATCGCGCGACATGGTGGCGGGAAAGGCCGGCAGGGTTGCGCTGCTCAACAGCGCGACGGCGGCCGAATCCAGGCGCCCCGATCCGGATCCAACGACGATTTCGGCGTCCATCACCCGCCCGAGACGATCGACGGTGAATCGGACCTCCACCCGCCCCTCCTCGCCCATGCGTTGGGCGGCGCTGGGGTAGGTTTTGTGCGCGGCGATCCATGCGACGACCGACGCCTGCCAACCGGGATCGATCGCTGGGGCGGCAGCGGTCGCCTCTGTGCCGCCCGCCGCGACCGGAGGCGCCGCCGGCGGCGGGGTGGGTGTCGCGGCATGCGGGGTCGGGATCGGACGCGGGGCCTTCGGTCGAGCGGGTGGCACCCTGGGCGGTTCCGACTGCGCCGTCGTCGCATGAACAGTCGTCGCATGAACAGTCGGGGCCGGTGGTGGGGCCGGCGCGTCCGGTTGCGCCGTTGCCGCATCGGCCGGGGGCTCCGGTTGCACCGTCGTCGGTTCGATCGGCGGGTCCGCTGCTGCCGATCTATCGGGGGGAATGGACGCATCCGGCGGTGGCGTGTCGGCCACGTGCGGGATCGCGGCCGGCTGCGGCGCGGTTTCGAGCGTCGTGGCAGGGGCTGACGCGGCTAGGAACACGATCTCCACCGCCGCCGGTTCCGCGCGGTCCGGGTGGATTCCGTGCTCGATCAGCCAGAACAGAAGCAGCAGCGACAGCGCGTGCAGCAGCGCGGAACCCAATCCGCAGGCGCCGAGCGGAAACAACCGCCCCGCGGGCACGAATCCGATCCGCTGCTCAGCCGTGGCCCGCATGCTCGGGTGCTCCATCCGACCAGGTAGGACACCTTGCAGCGCGATCCCGCGCGCCACTGGCGCAAGGCGGGTGCGAAGCGGAGGCATGCATCGGTTCCAACGGCCACCTTTCGAACAATCCGACCGCGCCGGTCCGGTCAACGGCAACATACCGAACGGGCGGGGCATTGTTGGCACGACGCCGATCCTGCGGCGTTGCGCTGCTGACGTTACACCATGGTCGGGCGCGCCGCTGCCCGATATCCCGCTCGGCCCGTGTTTGAAACGTCGCCCGCCGCGAACCGCTTGTAAATGTAGCCAAGGCTACATAGTATACCGCATGGCATAAAACCTACCCGACAGCACACCTCCCTCGTCACCCCAGCCTCCCACCACCCTTGTTCCGGACACCGCATGAGCCAGGCACTCGCCCAGCGCGCGACTATGACCAGCCAGACAATCAGCGCCGGCGCCGAGGCAATCGCCGGCCGTCGGCGCGGTATTCGCGGATTTCTGCCATTCGCCGGGCCGGCCATCATCGCCTCCATCGCCTACATGGACCCCGGCAATTTCGCGACCAACATCCAGGCCGGTGCGCGCCACGGCTACCTGCTGCTCTGGGTCGTCGTGCTGGCCAATGCCATCGCCATGCTGTTCCAGGCGCTATCGGCGCGCATCGGCATCGTCACTGGACAGAGCCTCGCTTCGCTCTGTCGGATGCATTTCCCCCGCCCCGTGGTCCTGGCGATGTGGGCCGCGAGCGAGGCCGCAGCCATGGCCACCGACCTCGCGGAACTCGTCGGCGCGGCCATCGGGCTCAGCCTTCTTACAGGCCTGCCCATGCTGCCGGCCTTGATGCTGGCATTCGCGATCACCTGGGGCCTGCTCAATCTGCAAGCCCGCGGCTTCCGGCCGCTGGAAATCGTCATCGCCTGCTGCGTCGGCGTCATCGGCCTGGGCTATCTGATCGAGTTGTTCATCGCCCCGCCCGATTGGCGCCTGTTCGCCTTCCACGCGGTCGTGCCGCAATTGGCCGGGGCGGACAGCGTTACCCTCGCGGTCGGAATCGTCGGCGCCACGGTCATGCCGCACGCGATCTATTTGCACGCCGCGCTGATGCCCGATCGCATGCCGGCGCACACCGACGCGGAACGACGCCGGGTCCTGCGCTTCTCCAACCGAGAGGTATTGTTGGCCCTCACGGTCGCCGGATTGGTCAACATGGCCATGGTGGCGATGGCCGCCGCGATGTTCCACCAGGACCATTCCGGCGTGGGAGAGATCGAAACCGCCTATCGCACCCTGCTACCGCTGATGGGTGTCGCCGCCGCCGGCGCCTTCATGGCGTCCCTGCTGGCATCCGGCATCGCCAGTTCGGTTGTCGGCACCATCGCCGGGCAAAGCATCATGCAGGATTTCGTCCGCATCCGCATACCGCTGTGGGTGCGGCGCGTCGTCACCATGCTCCCTGCCCTCGCCGTCGTGCTGCTCGGCGTCAACGCAACCGACGCTTTGGTCCTGAGCCAGGTGGTCCTGAGCATGGTGCTGCCCGTCCCGATGATCGCCCTGTTGCTGCTTTCCAGCCGGGTGGCAGTGATGGGATCCTTCGTGCCGCGCCGATTCGTCCTGGCGGCGGCGTGGACGGCGACGGTGATTGTGCTATCGCTCAATCTAATTTTGCTGTTGCAGACCTACGGGCTGGACCTCAGTCTGTTGGTCGACATCCGATCGGTACCGTAAACCATGTTCGAATTGGCGGCGGACGGCCTGCCCAAACGCGGCGAACTGCCGGCCGAACCCACTCAGGCCGATCGATTCGGTAAAGCCCGCACCGCGCAATCCACGGCGGTGATGGAGGATTATGTCGAATTGATTTCCGACCTGATCGGCTCCGGCGGGGAGGCCAGGCCGACCGATATCGCGCGCCGCCTGGGCGTGTCGCACCCAACCGCGATCAAAACCATCGCCCGCCTCAAGCGGGAGGGGCTGGCGGTCGCCAAGCCCTATCGCGGCGTTTTCCTGACCGAAGCCGGCGAGCACCTCGCCGACCGCGTCCGAGCACGGCATCGGGTGGTGGTCGATCTGCTGGTGGCGGTGGGGGTGCCAAGGGATGCGGCCGAACAGGATGCGGAGGGGATCGAGCATCATGTTTCCGATGCAACCTTGGCGGCGTTTGCCGATTATCTACGCCGCGACCGGTAATCCGACCGGCGCTTTTGACCGAGCGGGACATCCCGGCCAGGATGGCGGCTGTAACAGCGAAAGCACCGATCCGTGGCCCGTATTCCCTACCTCGAACCCGCCGATCTCTCGGATGAGAACAAAGACCTGCTGAAACGGCCGATCTGGCTGGCCAAGGCGCTGGTCAATTCGCCCAACGCCGCGCGCGCGTTCTTCGGCCTCGGCGGTTACATCCGGCACGGCAGCAAGCTCGATCCGCGGCTGCGCGAACTCGCCATCCTGCAAGTCGGTTGGCTCGCCAAATCGCCGTACGAATGGTCGCATCACGTCAAACTCGGTCACGATTTCGGCGTCTCCTACGACGACGTGCAGGCGTTGATCGACGACACCGACGGCAAGCCGACGACGCTGGACGCGCTGACTCGGCTGGTCCTGCAAAGCGCGCGCGAAATCACCACCGGGGGGGAGATGACAGCCGCCACCTTTGGCACGCTGCAAGCGCAACTGGGGAACGAGCTGGTGCTCGACCTCACGCTGACGATCGCCTTCTACAACGCTGTTGTCCGCGTCCTCGGCACGCTGCAAATCGATGTGGAGCCGGAATACCAGCCATACCTGGATAAATTCCCCCTGCGGTAAAGCCATCCCGGGCCTGACATCGCAACCCCCGGCACCCCATATCCGAACGATCGCCGAACGCAGGAGCGCGCAGTGAAGATCGGGGTGCCGAAAGAGATCAAAACCCACGAATACCGGGTCGGGCTGACACCGGCCGGGGTGCGGGAACTCGTGTTGCACGGCCATAGCGTTGCAATCGAGCAGAACGCCGGCGCCGGCATCGGCTGCAGCGACGACATGTATCGTTCGGCCGGCGCGAACGTGCTGCCGACGGCGGCGGGGGTGTTCGCGCAAGCCGACATGATCGTGAAAGTGAAAGAGCCGCAGCCGGCGGAGATCGCCCTTCTGCGCCGGGGTCAGGTGCTGTTCACCTACCTCCATCTCGCCGCCGATAAGGAACAGACCCAGGGTCTGCTCCGCTCCGGCGCCACCTGCATCGCCTACGAGACGGTGACCGATCGGCACGGCACCCTGCCGCTGCTCGCCCCCATGAGCGAGGTTGCCGGCCGCATGGCGGTGCAGGTCGGCGCCCATTGCCTCGAACGCGAGCAAGGCGGTGCCGGCATTCTGTTGGGCGGCGTCCCCGGCGTGCCGCCCGCAAAAGTGCTGGTGCTCGGCGGCGGCGTCGCCGGCACCAACGCCGCGCGCATGGCCGTGGGGTTGGAGGCATCGGTGACCATCGTCGATCGCTCGCTCCGGCGGTTGAACGAACTTGACCTGCAATTCGGCCCCCGCGCCACCACCCTGTTCGCCACTGCCGAGGCGATCGAACAGGCCGCGCTCGCCGCCGATCTGGTGATCGGTGCGGTGCTGGTGCCTGGTGCCGCCGCGCCGCGTTTGCTCAGCCGCGCCCTGGTGCGCCGGATGCGACCGGGTTCGGTGCTGGTGGACATCGCCATCGATCAAGGCGGTTGCTTCGAGACCTCCCGCCCGACGACGCATGCGGCGCCGACCTATGTGGAGGAAGGCGTCGTCCACTACTGCGTCACCAACATGCCGGGCGCGGT
>JANXMB010000180.1 GCA_025354865.1 Acetobacteraceae bacterium
GTTAGTAACCCAACCATGCACCAAACGGCGCAAACCTCCGAACCTACGCCGAACCCCGAACCCGAAATGGTGCGGACGGTGCCGCCGTGCATTGGGTTCCTGTTGAAACTCGTGCGGGTGCTGCTGTATTACGGTCGCCGCCTCGACCGCGATTTGCCGGCGAAAGCCGACCACCAGCGCTTCCCGGCCTTGGCCGCCGGCTTCGGCACCCACGATATCGGGCGCATTCTGGCGCAAGTGCATCGCGGAATTCTACGCGCGGCGATGCTGCAACGGTGGTTGCTGGCGCGGGCCGCCCTTGGGTGGGACATCGAACCCCGGCACCAAGCCGCCCCGGCCGCCTTGGCGGATATCGACGCTTTGGCAATGCATCTGCGCCCGCCCGCCCAGCCGCGCCGTCGTTCCTTCAGCGAACCGGACGACGCGACCGACTTCGCCATTCCCAGTCTGAAAGAACTCGAATCCCAGGTCCGCCGCCGGTCCGTCGGGCGCAGCATCGCCGAGATCTGCATGGACCTCGGCGTCGCGCCCAGCCTGTGCGAGGGCGCGACCTGGGACGAAATCCTCCAGGCCCTGATGCGCTACGGCGCCAATCTCGGGCAGTTCTTCGCCGAGCAGGCGCGACGGCGGGACAATTTCCTCGCCGAGCGGGACAAGCGGCCGGAGACCTGGACCCTCGACTGGCGCGACCGCCCCCGCGACTCCATCCGCCTGCTGCTCGGCATTCTCCTCGGCGATTCCCCACCGGAGCCTGCGGCGGGGGTTTGATACGCACGCGGATATTGTTTCGTATTCGGAACTTTATCCGACTTTGCGCCATTTATGCAGGGATCGCAGGTTTTCGGGCCGGGGCCGATCGGGAAACAATTGCGGCCATTGGGTCCAGGAAACCTCCCCCACATAGATATCGCCGCGACTATCGACGCACAGGCCGTGCGGGGCCATGAATTCGGCCACGCCCAGGCCGGGACCGGCCCCGCCCAACCGCGCGAGGCGCTTGCCGGTGTTGTCCAGGATGCTGATGCGGGGCCCGAGGTTGGGCAGGAACCGGTTCACCGACTGCACCGCGCCCAGTTCGCCGACGAAACAAACCGGGCATTTGCCTGGGGTCATGAACAGGCCGCAGGGCCGATGGAGGTTGTTCCACTGGGTCTCGTATCTGCCGTTGCCGTCGAACACCTGAACCCGGTGGTTTTCCCGATCCGCGACGTAGACCCAGCCATCGGCGTCGCAAGTAATGTTATGGGCGATATTGAACTCCCCGGGGTCGGTGCCGGGACCGCCCCAGGACAGCAACAATTTGCCGTTCGGGGCGTATTTGTGCACCCGGGCATTGCCGTAGCCGTCGGACACGTAAATATCGCCGTTCGGTGCCATAGCGGTATGGGTGCAGCGGTGAAACGGCTCCCCGCTCATATAGGGGGTCGGTTTGCCGGGCTGGCCGAGGGTCAGCAGAATCTTGCCGTCCAGCGTGCATTGGCGAACGGTGTGATCCGCGTCGTCGGTCAGCCAAACGGTGTCGTCCGGCGCCATGAAAACGCCGTGGGCGCGGGGGAACACCCCTTCGCCCCAGGCGCGCAGGAAATTGCCGTCGCGATCGAACACGATCATCGGGTGTTCGCCGCGATTGAAGACGTAGACATTGTCGTTGCGGTCGGTGCCGATGCCGCCGATTTCCTTGAACGACCAGCCCGGCGGCAGTTTCGCCCAGTTTTCCACCGGTTCGTAGGTATATTCGCCCGATCCCTGCGTGACCATTTCGACCCGCTCCTTGTTCCCTGGTCGGAAGCTTGTCATGAAGCAGGACGTTCGACCAGGGAGCCAGCGCTTGCCCGAAATCCACGCCTCCATGCGCGGTATCGCCCGCATCTACCCCGGCCCGAAGCCGGTCCACGCGCTTGGGCCGCTCGATCTAGATATTGCGAAAGGGGAGTTTTTCGCGGTGGTCGGCCCGTCCGGCTGCGGCAAATCGACCCTGCTGGATGTGCTGGCCGGACTGAGCGCCCCGACCGAGGGCCACATAACGTTCGAAGACAAGCCGGTCGCCGGGACAGTGCCGGACGGAATCGGCGTGGTGTTCCAGGAAGACGCCAGTTTCCCGTGGTTGACGGTGCAGGACAATGTCGCGTTCGGCCTGCGCCGGGCAGGGACCGATGCGGCCGAGGTCGCTCGGCGAGTCGATTATGCCATCGGCTTCATGGGGTTGCGCGATTTCGCCAAAGCCTATCCGGCGCAACTCTCCGGCGGAATGCGGCAAAGGGTCTGCATCGCTCGCACCCTGGTGTTGCAGCCCCGAATGATCCTGTTGGACGAACCGTTCGGCGCGCTGGACCAGCAAACCCGCCTGTTGATGGGCGACGAGTTGCTGCGCCTGTGGCGGGAAACCGGGGCGACGGTGCTGCTGATCACCCACGCTTTGGACGAGGCCGCGATGTTGTCCGATCGGGTCGGGGTCATGTCCGCCCGACCGGGTATCTTCATCGACCTGGTCGAAACCGGATGGCCGAGGGACCGCGACAGCCGCATCGTTTCCGACCCCGCGTTCGGGGCGGTGACCGGGCGGTTGTGGTCGTCGCTGCGGGTCGAATCGATGAAAGCGATGGGGCGGTAACGTTGCCACCCATCCCCTCCGTTATCGCCCTTTTGGTGGTGGCCATCGTGGTGGCGATCGGGGCGCGGCGGCTGCATCTGCCCTATACCGTCGGGCTGGTCGCGACCGGGGCGGTTCTGGCATTTGCGCCGGTTCGGATCGATGCCGCGCTGACGCACGAATTCATTTTCGATGTCGCGTTGCCGCCGTTGTTGTTCGAAGCGGCATTGTTCATCCGGTGGTCCGAGCTGCGGGCCGATGCGGCGCCGATATTGACTTTGGCGGTCTTGGGGACTATATTCTCAGCGCTGGCGATTGCCGCCGGCATGGTCTGGCTGCTGCACTGGCCGCTGCCCGCCGCCGCCATCTTCGGGGTGCTGATCGCCGCCACCGACCCGGTCGCCGTCATCGCCATGTTCAAAGATACCGGCGTACACGGTCGCCTCAGGCTGCTGGTCGAAAGCGAAAGCCTGCTGAACGACGGCGTCGCGGCGGTACTCTACGCCCTCGTCATCGGCTGGATCGGCGGCGCTTCCGGCTCGGCATCGTCCATCGCGACGACCCTGGCCCTGTCGGCCGGCGGCGGCATCGCGGTCGGGTTGGTGTGCGGTTACCTCGGCCTTCTCGTTGTCGGCCATACAGCCGATCGGATGGTCGAAACCGCGATTACGGTTGCCGTGGCGTACGGCGCGTTCCTGGGCGCGGAGCAGTTGCATATGTCCGGGGTTTTGGCCTGTGTCGCGGCGGGGCTGCTGGTCGGCAACCTCGGGGCCTCGGACGCGCCGGACAGCGGCAGGCTGAGCGCGGAGGGTCGGGCGTTCGTCGTCGCGTTCTGGGAATTCGCAGCCTTTATCGCGAACTCGCTGATTTTCATCCTGATCGGCGTGACGGCCGCCCAGATACAATACGGCGAACTGGGGTGGCAGGCGCTGCCGATCACGATCCTGGTGGTGCTGGGGGGCCGAGCGCTGACGGTGTATGGGCTGTGCCCGCTGTTCCGGGGGACGCGGGTGGCGATCCCGATGGGGATGCAACATGTGCTGTGGTGGGGCGGATTGCGGGGCGCGCTGGGGCTGGCGCTGGCCCTCGCCATTCCGGACGGCATGCCGCAGCGTGAACGGATCGTCATTGCCACGTTCGCGGTCGTCGCGTTTTCGGTGGTGGTGCAGGGCCTGACGATGCGGCCGTTGCTGAAACGGTTGGGGTTCGTTTAGAGCGTGATCGCCTGAGGTTGACTTCAACCTCGGGCGTGAATCACCCTCTCAAACAAAGGCTTAGACCATGATCCAACGCCGAGATTGCGTGCAACCTCAAACGATCATGGTCTAGGCCGCGATGGGTACGCGCCCGCCCCCGTATCGCAGTCCGCCCGATGGTGGGCTACCGAGGCAGCAGCATGTCGGCGATCAGGCGCACGACCTCCACATAGCTGCGCATGACGAATCCGGCGAAGGCGCCGGTGAGCACACCGGCCGGCGCCCAGGCCCATCCGAACCCGGCCAACGCCGCCCAAACCCCGGCGATCGCCAGGGCAACACCGACGGCGACGGAAATCGGGGTGCCATGCTTCACCAGGAGCCGGACAACGGGGTATGCGGTGTCCGGGTCGGGCCGAGCGCCGTAGTCGTCAGACACGGGCTTCGACCAAGCGGGGGGTCAGCGGCTTGCAGATCCGCACGCCCTTGCGACCGATCAGCCCGCGCACGTCGTCGAGCCGCGCCGCCACGCCCAAGGCCCGTCGTTCGGAGGATTTGTCCAAGCCGACCGAGTGCATCCAGGTCACCGGCACCAACCCGGCCGATGCCCCGTCCTCGACAACGACCAAAGCCCCATCCATCGGCACGTCGGGCGTGGCGTCGGGCCCGTCGAACACATTGCGATACCAGTTGTTCATCAGGTCCCTCCACGCCCCGGTGCCACCCGGGCCGGCTTTCGCACGATACGCGTCGGACCCGAAAACATCCGGCCCATCGACCTGATGCAGCGCCACAAAGGGGGAGGCGGAGTCGCTCAGGGACTCGAAGCGTTGGGTCGCACGAATGCCGTCGATCGACAGCAGTTTGTGCATGTGGGACAGATACCAGGCGTCCCATTCCTGCCGCCGATCGGTCGCGATCAGCGCCATCTCCACCATGTAGATCATTGTCTCGCTCCTGCGACGTGCTCGGCCGCCCTGAATCCGAAGACCGCCGCTTTCGACAGACCGCCGATATAGCCGATCGCCGGCCCGCCCTCGATCCCGCCGGTCGTTGCGCCGGCCGCGTAAAGTCCTGGGATCGGGGTTCCATCCGGGGTCAGCACCCGCGCATCGCGATCGATGCGAAGCCCGCCCATGGTGTAGGTGATACCGGCGCAGGCTTGGATGGCCACGAACGGCGCCTTGGCGATCGGCATCGGTTTGGCCTTATCGGTCGATCGGGCGGGGGACAAAGCCGCAAAATCGCCGGAGGCACAGGCCGCGTTATAGCCGGCAACCGTTGCCTCCAACCCATCGGGGTCGAGCTGGGCGACGCTCGCCAGTTCCCGCAGCGTGGCGCCGCGCAGAATGGTGCCGCCGGCGCGTTCGAGCGACGGGTTGGCCGGGATGCGGGCAGATCGGCCCGGCCCCTCCCAGATCGGGGTGTCCATGATCAGGGTGGCACAGAGCGGGTCGGTCCCGCGCGCGATGGTATTGGCCATGTGCACGCCGCCCATGCCCTCGTTCAGGAAGCGCTGCCCGGCCCGATTCACCACGATCCCGGCGACCGCCATGGCGTCGAGTTCGGGATACGGCCAGACCTTGTCGTTCGTCATCGAGTCTCTGGAAAGGAGATGCCCGTAGAAACAGTCCAACCCGGTTACCGCCGCGCCAGCCTCGGTCGCCATGCGCATCCCATCGCCCAGGCCGGTTTCGGCCCCGCGCTGCTTCACCGCCCCCGGTTCGGGAATCATATGCTGGCGGATCAGTGCTCGGTTTGCCTGGAACCCCCCGTCGGCGACGACGACCGCCGTTGCCCGCAGGCTTTGGCCGCCGGCTTCCACGCCGACCACCCGATCGCCATCCAGGATCAGACGATCGACCGAGACGCCCAGATGCAACGTTCCGCCGAAACGCTGCAAACGATCGGTGAGGGTTCGCAGCATGACGTCCGGACCGCGCCCCTTCCAGTCCATGCCGGCGACCAGAGCGCGCGGCGGTGCCATGGTCCAGGCGAGATAGGAAAGCGGCCCGGTGCGCATGAACCGCACGCCTTGCTGGCGCAGCCAGTCGATGACCTGACCGGTTTGCTCGATCAGAATCCGGCCCAGTTCCGGATCGGTGTAGCCGCGCGTATTACGCTCGATCCCCGCCGCGATGTTGGCCGAGGGCTCCTTGGGATCGACATAACCGACATGGACGATGCCGCCGGACCACCGGGTGTTGCATTTGTAATCCGCCGCCTCGCCCCGTTCGAGGATCGCCACTTTCAAGCCGCGCTCAGCGGCCCTGGTTCCCGCCACCATGCCGGCAATGCCGCCACCGATGACGATCAGGTCGTAAATTTGTTCGCTCATGAACCGATTATGCCGGCAAAAGCTGCGTGCCGCCATCCACGCGCAGAACCTGACCGGTTACGAACGCACCCATCGGGCCGGCAAAAAGCGCAACGGCGCGCGCGACCTCATCCACCAGCGCGATCCGCTCCAACGTCCCTTCCGTTTTCAACCGATCGGGGTCCACCGCGCGGGTATTCAGGAAACGCCCGGTGCGGGTGTCGCCCGGAGCGATGCTGTTGGCGGTCACATCGAAGGGCCGCAACTGCGCGGCAAGGCAGCGGGTGTAATGAATAGCCCCGGCTTTCGACGTGGCATAGATCGCCCCATTCGTGCGCCCGCCATAGGCAGCGATGGAGCTTATCGTCACAATCCGGCCAGCCCGCCGCGCCATCATGCCGCGCGCCACAATCTGGCAGACGAAAATGGTGCTCAGCAGATTGCGCTCCAGCACGGCGCGGACGTCTTCTTCCTTGACCATGATGGCATCGTTCGGGTCCGGCTTGCCGCCGGCCGCTGCGATATCGCCGCCGGCATTGTGCACGAGGATATGCAGCGGTCCGAGGCTCTCGGCGGCCGCGACGACGTGCTCCACCCGATCCATGACGGTCAGGTCGCCCAGGATCGAGATGGCGCGCACGTTGTATTGGCGGGCGATCTGCGCTGCGGTTTCGGTGAGTGTGGTGCCCTCGCCATACTCGGCCGGCCCGTTCTCCCGCATGCCATGCACCGCGATGTCGCAGCCGAGGCCGGCCAGCGTCTCAGCGAATGCCCGCCCCAGGCCGCGCCCGGCGCCGGTAACCAGCGCGACTTTTCCCTGCAACGGACGGTCGGACATAGCGTTCATACACCTTCGGACGAGCGGCCGTCGTTGCTATCCCAGCGCCGCCATCGCGCCGCGCAGATCGGCTTCGGGACGGGCACCGTAGTGGCCAATAATCTCGGCAGCGGCATAGCTGCCCAACCGGCCGCATATTGCCAGCGATTTGCCGGCGGTCAAACCGGTCAGGAACCCGGCCGCGTAAGCATCGCCGGCACCCGTGGTATCCACGACCGTTGCCGGCTCGGCCAACACCTGAACCGTTTCCGAACCGCGAACGATCGTGCTGCCGGCTTCGGAACGGGTGAGGGCGGCGAGGCCCACCTCGGTGCGCACGGCCGCGACGGCTTCTTCCCAGGTGTTGGTTTCGTAGAGCGCGGCGATCTCGGTCTCGTTGGCGAACAAGATGTCCACATGCCCCTTCACCAGATCGCGGAACGCCGCGCGGTGCCGGTGCACACAGAACGCGTCGGACAGCGACAGCGCCACCTTGCGCCCGGCCGCATGTGCCAAAGACGCTGCCTTGTAGAAGGCCGCCTGCGCTGCCGGGGGGTCGAACAGATAACCCTCCATGTAGGTGACGGCAGCGGACGCCACCAAAGCCGGATCGATATCCGATTCATCGAGCGTCACGCAGGCGCCGAGGAACGTGTTCATCGTCCGCTGCCCATCGGGCGTGACCAGGATCAGGCAACGCGCCGTGGGCGCCCCGCCGATCAGGGGTGCCGTCGCGAAGGACACGCCGGCAGCGAGGCTGTCGTGGCGGAACACCGCACCCAATTGGTCGTCGGCAACCTTGCCGATATAGGCCGCTTTGGCACCCATTGCCGCAGCCACCACGCAGGTGTTGCCCGCCGATCCGCCGCTACTTTCGATGCCGGGGGGCATCGCGGCGTAAAGCGCTTCCGCCTGCGCCGCGTCGATCAGCATCATGCCGCCTTTGTGCATGTCGTGGCGGGACAGGAAAGCGTCGTCCGCCCGCGCCACCACGTCTACGATGGCATTCCCGATGCCGAGGATATCGATCATTTAACGTCCTTTATCTACCGCCCTTTCGGGGGATGGGCGCGCACTGCCGCTTCGTTGACTTCCACGCCCCAACCCGGGCCTTTTGGCACGATCAGCATGCCGTCCTCAATGACGGGGGCGTTTATGAACAGCTCGTCGCGCCACGACACGCTGTCGATGTCGATCTCCATCACCCGGAAGTTGGGGACCACAGCGCAGAAATGGGCGCTGACCGAGGAACACAGATGCCCGTAATAGTTGTGCGGTGCGACGTTGACCTCATACGCTTCGGCCATGGCGGCGATTTTCAGCGATTCGAGAAATCCGTTCCAGATCACGTCGATAATGGCCACGTCTGCGGCGTAGGCGTCCAGGAACGGTCGGAACGCCCGGCGGCCGGTCACCGATTCCAACGATGCGATGGGGCAAGGGGCGCGGGACCGAATCAGCGCCAGGGCCTGCGGGTCCCAGTTGTCGATTTCAAGCCAGGTCAGATCGTACGGCTCGACCGCCTTGGCGACCAACAGATTCCCCTCGGTCTTGAAGTGGTAATTGATGTCGAGATGGAGCCCCATGTCCGGCCCGGCGCCATCGCGGAATGCCCCCAGCGTATCCCGCACCGCCTGCAACGTCTTGCGGTCGGCATTCAGTTCGGGATGACCCGGGCTCCGGCCGAAGCCGGGGCCGAAGCCGACCAGTTTCTCCCCGTCGAATGGCAGGATGTTGGTTTTCAGGGCCTTGAAGCCGCGCCGCTTCACTTCGGCGCCCAGCGCGGCCACGTCGTCGTAATTCTTCAACGGCGGCGCCCCGACCGCTTCGGCGTTGCGCACCCGGTACGTGCCGCAATGCGACCAATAGACCGGAATGCGGTCGCGCACGGGCCCGCCGAACAACTCGTAAACCGGCACGCCCAGGGCTTTGCCCTTGATGTCCAGCAGCGCATTTTCGATGGCGGCGATGGCGCGCTGGTTCACCCCGTTCGGGGCCTGGACCTGCCGCACATACAGCAGCGAATCGATATACTGGATGGGGCGCGGGTCCAGACCGATCAGCCCCTCGGCCATACCGTGGATGACCGATGACAAGCCTCGGCTCCCATCCGACTCGGTGTATTCGGACCAGCCGACCAACCCGTCGTCGGTCGTTATTTTCAGAAAGGAGAATGTCCGCCAACCGGCGTCGCAATGCATGTCCTCGATCTCAGCGATTTTCATGGCAGGTTTCCTCATTGGCTGGCGACAGAGTAGCGTCCTTCCGAACGGGAGGCCACCTTGTGGGCAAAGTTGCGGTGATTGTCGGGGCGGGCGATGCGATCGGCTCGGCGGTGGGTCGGCGATTCGCCAAAGGCGGTTACACCGTCTGTCTGGTGCGGCGTTCGGTGGACAAAGCCGCGCCCCATATCGCCGCCATCGAGGCTGCGGGCGGCCAGGCTCGGGCCTTCGCCTGCGATGCAAGAGATGAAGCCGCAATGACCGCATTGTTCGAAACGATCGAGCGCGACGTCGGCCCCATCGAGGTCTGTTTGTTCAATGCCGGTGCCAATACCCACAAGCCGGCGTTGGATACCTCGGGCAAATTGTTCCAGCAGGTCTGGCAGCTCGCCTGCTACGCCGGGTTCGTCGCCGGGCGGGAGGCCGTACGCCACATGGCGCCTCGGGGGCACGGCACGGTGCTCTTTACCGGCGCAACCGCCAGCTTGCGGGGCGGGGCCGGGTTCGCTGCCTTCGCCTCGGCCAAAGCCGGGTTGCGCGCGGTTGCCCAATCGTTGGCGCGGGAATTCGGACCGGGCGGCATCCATGTCGCGCATCTGGTCATCGACGGCGGGGTGGACAGCCCCGCCATCCACGCCCGCCGTCGCGCCCGCTTCGGACCCGATGCACCGCCACCCGAGCCGGATAGTCTGATGGCGTTGGACACAATCGCCGAGGCTTACTGGACACTCCATACCCAGCCGCGCGACGGTTGGACGTTCGAAATGGACATCCGTCCCGCCGTGGAGCCCTGGTAATGACCGATCTTCTCCTCTGGGGTGCGACCACAAGCCGAACCATTCGGGCGCATTGGGCATTGCACGAGCTGGGTCTGCCGTATCGGTGCGAGCCGATCCTGCCCCGTTCCGGCCAAACAAAGTCGGAGCGGTTTACCGCCGTCAATCTGCGACAGAAGATTCCCACGTTGGTGGATGGGGACTTCACCATCTCGGAAAGCGCCGCGATCGTCTCCTATTTGTCGTCCGTTTACAGCCGGCCGGACAATGCTTTGGTGCCCTCCGACCCGAAGCAACGCGCCCGTTACGACGAATGGGTATCGTTCATACTGATGGAACTCGACGCCACCAGCATGTACGTCGTACGCCGCCACCACGGCCTGCCCGAGATCTACGGGGAAGCGCCGGTGGCCGTCGAAGCCGCCTTCGCCTATTTCCAGCGCCAGATCGGTGCTGCCGCACAAGCCATGTCCGACAGGCGCGCATGGCTGTTGGGGGATCGCTTCACCGGGGTGGACATCCTGATGACGACTTGTCTGACCTGGGCAACACGATTGGACCAACCCCTACCGCCCGCCCTGGCCGCCCTGCGCGATCGCGCCACCGCTCGACCCGCCTATGTCGCCGCATCGGCAGCCAACCTACCGGAGTACTGGGCATGAGCGGGCCGCTCGCCGGGGTTCGGGTTCTCGACCTGACCAGCGTCGTATCCGGGCCGCACGCGGCGATGATCCTCGCAGACCAAGGTGCCGACGTGATCAAGGTCGAATCGCCCGAGGGCGATATCATGCGCCGCGGTTCGATGACCCCCGGATTCGTGTCGTCCAATCGCGGCAAGCGATCCGTCGTGCTCGATCTGAAACAGCCGGACGCATTGGCGATATTGCATCGGATGATCGCGCAGAGCGACGTGCTGGTGCAGAATTTCCGGCCGGGTGTCGCCGACCGGTTGGGCTTCGGGGAGCCTGCGTCCCGCGCGCTCAACCCCGGCCTGATTTATGTGTCCATCAGCGGCGTCGGGGAAACCGGGCCGTATATTCGCAAGCGCGTCTACGACCCCGTCATCCAGGCGCTATCGGGGTTGGCCGATATTCAACGCGACACCGAAACCGGGCGGCCACGCATGGTGCGCACGCTGATCGCCGACAAAACCACCGCCCTCGCTGCGGCACAGGCCATCTGCGCGGCGCTCTACAACAAGGCAGTGCGCGGGGAGGGCCAGCACATCCGCCTGTCGATGTTGGATACCATGGTCGCCTATTTGTGGCCCGAGGGATTGGGCGAGCTTACGTCGATCGACCAACCCGATCCCGGCGCCCGCTCAGCCGCCGCCCCCGATTTGGTCTTCGCAACCCTGGACGGTTACATCACTGCCGGGGCGCTGTCCGATGCCGAGTGGCGCGGCATGTGCGCCGTTCTGAACCGCCCCGAATGGATCGACGACCCGCGCTTCCGCACCGGCGCAGGCCGATCGGCCAATGCCGCCGAGCGACTGACTCTGGTCGGGGCGGTGTTTGCGACGGGGCGTGCCGCCGATTGGCTGACAAAGCTCGACGCCGCGCAGGTGCCTTGCGCCCCCGTTCTGACCCGGCAGGAACTATTGTCCGACCCGCAAATTGCTGCCAACGGCCTGATCGTGGAATTCGACCAACCCGGCCTCGGCCGTGTCCGTCAGGCACGCCCGGCCGCGCGTTTCGATCGCACCCCGTCGCACCGCCCTCGTCCCGCTCCGGGTCTGGGGGAGCATACCGCTGCAATCCTGGCGGAGTTGGGTTGAGCACCCTGCTCACCCCTTTGGCGCGCGCGTTGGGGCAGCTCAACGACCGCGTGTTCCTGGGCGTTCTGGCGCAAAGCCTCGTGCTGGCGGGTTTGTCGTTCTTCGCCTTGCACGCGCTGGCCATCTGGATCGTGCATGGCATGTTGCAACTGCACGGCTGGCTCGCCTGGCTGGTGGATATCGTCGGCTCGGTCGCCGCGTCCGCCCTGGCGATGTGGCTGTTCCTGCCCTTGGCCGCGACGATCGGCACCTTGTTCATGGATCGCATCGCCCGCGCGGTGGAGGCCCGATGGTACCCCGATCTTCCCCCGGCGGTCGGCGCATCCGTTGCGTCGCAAATTTGGCAGGGCCTCGCGCTGGGCCTGCGTATTCTGTTGCTGAACCTGCTGGCATTGCTGTTCGTGCTGCTGATTCCGGGCGTGGGCTTGCTGGTCGGCTGGGCAGTGGCGTCCTACGGGTTGGGTCGCGGCTTGTTCGAGGCCGTGGCCATGCGCCGGATGGACCGAAAATCGGCCGAGCGGCTGTATCGGCAGGCGCGTTGGCCGGTGTTGGTGCAGGGGGCGGCGATCGCGATGGCAGGAACGATGCCGCTGTTGAATTTGCTGATCCCGGTGATCGGGACGGCGGCGATGGTGCATGTGCTGGACCGAGCGATGGCGGAAAGGGGGACACTCTGACGCCCCCCGAAACGCCCCCAAAGTCGAACTTCCGGTCCCCGAACCTATGCGTGCAAACCGGGCGCTTCCCGACCGGTTCGCGCGACGTATTCGGTATAGCCGCCGTCGTATTGGTGCACGCCCTCCGGCGTGAGTTCCAGCACACGGTTCGACAGCGCGGCCAGAAAATGCCGGTCGTGCGAAACGAACAACATCGTGCCCTCGTATTGCGCCAGGGCGCCGATCAGCATTTCTTTCGTCGCGATGTCCAGATGGTTGGTCGGTTCGTCCAACACCAGGAAATTCGGCGGATTGTACAACATCAACGCCATCACCAACCGCGCCTTCTCCCCGCCCGAGAGCACACGGCAGCTTTTTTCGACCTCGTCCTTGGAAAACCCGAACCCGCCCGCCAAGGACCGCAACGACCCCTGACCGGCCAAGGGGAAGGCGCTTTCCAAGGTTTCGAAAACCGTCGCCTCACCGTCCAGCAAGTCCATGGCGTGCTGAGCGAAATAGCCCATTTTGACACTGCCCCCGAGCGTCACGGTCCCCGCGTCCGGTTCGGTGCTGCCCGTGACCAGTTTCAACAGCGTCGATTTGCCGGCGCCATTCACGCCCAGCACGCAATACCGCTCGCGCCGCCGCACCAACAGATCCAGCCCCTCGTAGATCGTCCGGCTGCCGTAACGCTTGTGCACACCGCGCAGATTGACCACATCGTCGCCCGATCGCGGCGCCGGCTGAAATTCGAACGACAAGGTCTGGCGCCGCTTGGGCGGTTCCACCCGCTCGATCTTATCCAGCTTCTTCACCCGGCTCTGCACCTGCGCCGCATGCGAGGCTCGGGCCTTGAACCGCTCGATAAACGCGACCTCCTTTGCCAACATGGCCTGCTGGCGTTCGAACTGCGCGCGCTGCTGCTTCTCGTTCATGGCGCGCTGCGCTTCGTAGAACTCGTAATCGCCGGAGAACGAGGTCAGCGCGCCGCCGTCGATTTCGATGACTTTGTCGATGACCCGATTCATGAACGCCCGATCGTGGGAGGTCATGAGCAACGCGCCGTCGTAACCGCCCAGGAATTGTTCCAGCCATATCAGGCTTTCCAAGTCCAAATGGTTGCTCGGCTCATCCAGCAGCATGACGTCCGGGCGCATCAGCAGAATACGGCCCAGGGCCACACGCATCTTCCATCCGCCGGACAGGTTGCCGACGTCGCCGTCCATCGTTTCCTGACTGAAGCCCAGACCGTCCAGAACCTCCCGCGCCTTGCCTTCCAGAGCGTAGCCGCCCAGTTCCTCGAAACGAGCCTGCACATCGCCGTAGCGGACGATGATGGTTTCGAGGTCGTCGGCCCGAGCGGGATCGGCCATCGCGGCTTCGAGTTCGGCGAGTTCGGCACCGATGTCGGATACCGCTCCGGCACCCTGCATGACGGCGGCAACAGCGGTCATACCGGACATCTCGCCGACATCCTGGCTGAACAGGCCGACACTGACGCCGCGATCGATCGAGACCTGCCCCTCGTCCGGCTCTTCCTGCCGGGTGATCAAACGAAACAACGTGGTTTTGCCAGCGCCATTCGGGCCGACCAGGCCGATTTTCTCGCCTTTCAGCAACGCGGCCGAAGCCTCGATGAAGATCAGTTGTCGGCCGTTGTGTTTGCCGATGTTGTCAAGGCGGATCATAATTCCTCGTCGAAATTCTGCGGAGGCCTGCGGGGTGGGCGCACATACTACCGATGGACCCGCGCCGTAAACCGCGCCGCGATTGCCGAAATTCCCCCACCGTTCTATCCGGTCGAGCGACAATACAAACCGGAGGAACAACACCCATGGACCTGAACCTAAGCGGTAAGACCGCCCTGATCACCGGTGCCTCCAAAGGCATCGGCCTCGCCAGCGCCGAATGCCTGGCCGCCGAGGGCGTCAACGTCGTGCTGGTGTCCCGCACGCTGGGCGATCTGGAAAACGCCCGGCAGAAAATCGCCGCCAGATACAATGTCGGGGTGAAGGTACACGCCTACGATCTGGCGGACAGCAGCAATGTCGACAGGCTGGTCGCCGAACATGCCGACATCGATATTCTGGTCAACAATGCCGGCGCCATCCCGGCCGGCGATCTGCAAGCCATCGACGAAAGCCGCTGGCGTGCGGCATGGGACCTGAAAGTGTTCGGCTACATCAACATGTGCCGTCGCTTCTATGCCGAGATGAAATCCCGCCAGCGCGGCACGATTATCAATGTCCTCGGCGTGGCCGGAGAAAAGATGGATCGCACCTACATCGCCGGTTCCACCGGCAACGCTGCCTTGATGGCCTTCACCAAAGCGCTCGGCGGTTCGGCCGGCGACGACAAATTGCGGGTTGTCGGCATCAATCCCGGCGCGATCGCGACCGATCGACTCGTGACCCTCATGAAAGCCCGAGCCCAGGATCGGCTGGGCGATGCGGACAAGTGGGAGGAATTGATGAAGCCCCTGCCGATGGGTCGTGCCGGCACGCCGGAGGAAATCGGCTGGATGGTGGCGTTCCTCGCGTCGGATAAATCCGCCTACACCACCGGCACGATCGTCACCATCGACGGCGGCGCCGCCAATCGCGGTCCGATGTTCTAAACCGCGCGTGGTCCGATCCTAACGCTTGGGTCCCAAGCGTTAGGTGAATCGGCCCACCAAATCAAAGCCTAGCGGTCGGCCGAAGCGCACGCATCGCCCCCAAACCCGAGGATTTCCCCTATGAACCTGCAAGACAAAGTCGCCATTGTCACCGGCGCCAGCGGCGGTATCGGTTCCGCCGTGGCCCGACGCCTCGCCGAGGCCGGCGCGCGCGTCATTCTGGGCTACAACAGCAAAGCCGCCGAAGCGGAGAAGATCGCCGCGGCACTGCCGGGGGCCGGCCATAAGGCGATGCACATCCAGGTGCTGGACTCGCAGGCGCTGAAGGCACTGGCCGCGACGATCGAACGGGATTTCGGCCGCTGCGATGTGCTGATCAATTCCGCCGGCTTCACCAAAATGGTGCCCCATCACGATCTGGAGGCGCTGACCGACGATCTGATCGACTCGATTTTCGCTGCCAACGTGCGCGGCCCCTTCGCGATGGTACGCGCCTTCGCGCCCCTGATGAAAAAATCGGGCGATGCCGTGATCGTCAATATCTCCTCGGTCGCCGCGATCTCCGGCTCCGGCAGCAATATCGCCTACGGCGGCTCGAAAGCCGCGATGGATACCATGTCGATCTCGTTGGCGCGGGTGTTGGGGCCGGAGATCCGGGTGATGACCGTATCCCCGGCAGCGGTGGACACCCCGTTCGTCCCCGGTCGCACCACGGCGATGGTCGAAAAGGTCGCGGCATCCACCCCGTTGAAACGGGTCGTCACGACGGATGAGGTGGCGCAAGCCGTCATGTCGACCATCACCCACCTGACATCCAGCACCGGCTGGGTCATTCCGGTGGACGGCGGAAAACTTGTCGGCTGAACCACGAACGGCGTGCTTTCGGCGCATCCAGTGCGGCACAGACCTGGGCGAACAGCGCGTGGCCATCCACGCCGCGCGCCTCCTCCCAGGTCTTCAGCCGATCGACGATGTCGTAAATCGCACGCAAAAGCGCCACGGCGGCGGGGTAGCCATCGCGCGATCCCGCCAGCCAGTGGTCGATGCGGGCATGCGCAAACGCCGCGAGATCCAGCCCATCGTCCGCCACCCGCGCCCGATCCGGCCGTGCGGTGTAGCGGTTTGTCCGCTCGATCCAACCGGCGACGTCGGGATGCGACAGATGGTGGATGCAAACGCCGCTTTCCACCGGAATGCGCAGCCGCCGATCCGATCGAGCCGCGATGCCACCATGCACCGTCGGTCCGAATTCCAACGCACCCCGCCGAAACAGCCGGATATGATGCTCCGGCCAATAATACGCGGCTTCCGAATGGACGCCCAATATGTAATGCCGCAGCGGGAACTCGAAGATATCCGCCGCATTCTGTGCGATCGCCTGCCGCACGAACGGACCGGTTGCCGCGCTCAGGCATTCGTCGTCGTCGAGGAACAATATCCAATCGTGACGGCACAACGACAGCGCATAATCCCGCGTTTCCTCCACGGTCGGGGACCAGGGCACCGTCACCACCCGAGCGCCCCACCGTTCCGCAACGGCCGCAGACCCATCGGTGGACGATTTGTCCACAACGATCAGTTCGTCGACAAACGCCAGCGCCTTCAGGCAGGTGCCTAGAATGGCGGCACGATTGTACGACACCACGAAAGCGCTGATTTTCGGGATTGCCCCGCCGAGGGTTCGGTACCACTGCATGACGGAACTATGCCCATCGCAGGTTAACGAACCGTTAACGGCGCAGCAGATATCCCCGCAATCGGGGCAAATATTCGCGCAGGAATGTGCGCAGGGAACCGCGCGTGCGGTCGAGTTCTCTGGTCAGCTCCGCCACCTGCGTTTCCAGCGACGCCAACCGCCGAGCGGCTTCCGCTTTGGCGCGTTCGGCCTCCGAGGTCAGGTCTTCCAGCCGCGACGCCGTGGCAAGCCGAGCACGCTCGGTGGCTTGGGCAGCCATGGTGGCCTGGGTCGCGGCGCCGTAGGTTTCGGTCAGCAGCGCGTGGGTCTGTTCCAGTTCGGCGTGCGAATCCTCGAACATCTTGCGCGCCGCATCGAATTGCTGCGTGCGCTCGGCCAACGCGATTTGCACGGTGTCCAGATCGCTGCGCTCGATGAACAAGCTGACCGGCAGCGGCGGGATCGGCCGATTGGCCGCAATCGCAACGATATACGGTGCGCGCGGAATCGCCACGCAGGCTTCGAAATGCGTGCTGCCGCGCCGATCGAAGACCAGCGGGTCGGCCGAAGTGGCGGCTTCCGGCATCAGCGCGGATCCGACCAGCGGGCGTTGCAACAGCAAGGCGACGTGGCTGAAATGCCGATGCAGCAGTGCCACGAATTCGACCCGGCTCAATTCCCGGACATGGTACTGGTTCGGCGGCGCGCTGGAGGGGGAGTAGATGTCGCGATCCGGCGTGCTGACGATCAGATGGCCGTCGGGGCGCAGCACGCGATGGATTTCCGACAGAAACGCTTCCTGCCCGTCGAAGTGCTCGATGGTCTCGAACGACACCGCCGCATCGACGCTGGCATCGGCCAAGGGCAGCGATCGGGCATCGCCTTGCACGTAGCGCAGGTTGGGGCGGGCGAAATTGGCGATGGCGCTGCGGACAGTCGTTTCGGAATATTCGACACCGACAACCGAACGAGCGACCTGCGCGAGTTGGGCCGACCCGTAGCCCTCGCCGCTGGCAACATCCAGGACATCCAACCCGGCACAGAGAGATCGGGCGAACAGATAGCGGTGATAATGTTCGATCTGGGTCTGCCCATCCAGGGCGGACGTCAGCCGTTCCCCCGTGAAGGGTTCGGGGTTCGTGGCTGCCTCGCGCCGGAAGATATCGCCCATTCAATTCAACCGAGATTTGAGCGTGCCGGCCAAAGCCCGCACTTGCTCCGCCGCATCCCCGTCCGGCGCCAAAGCGAGGAACCGATCGCAACACCGCAACGCCGCCGCGACCCGGTCCAACGTCTGGTTCATTGCCGCCGCCTGACGCCAGAGTTCCGATCGGTCGGGGGCGATGCGCAACATATCCTCGGCGCAATTCAGGGCACTCTGGACATCGTCGGCCTGCAAGCGGCGGGTCATGATGTTGTTTTGCAAACGCAGCAGCACCCGCCGCGCGCTCATGGGACGCAACAATCCCGGCCGGAGCTCGGCTTTGTCGCCTTCGACCCGACGCAGCAAAGCCCGGAGGTCGCGCACGCTCAACGGTGTGCCGCCATTGAATACGTCGAGGATGGATTGATTGGTCTCGCCCGTCAGCGACACCAGGAAATGCGCCGGGAAATCCACCCCATGCCCTTCCCAACCAGCCGCGCGGGCCGCGTGCAACCAGAGCACCCCCAGGGCGACTGGCAGTCCCCGCCGCCGTCGGACAACATGGATCAGGTTGGCATTGCGGGGGTCGTCGTAGGTTTCGGTATCGCCCTGATACCCGAAACGCCCACCCAGCAGCCCGGACAGCGCCACAGCCCGGGTCGGCAGATCGGCATCGCGCAGCGTATCCGCCAGCGCCACCGCAGCCCGCGCAAGCTCCGACAAGTGGTCGCGGGTTTCGTTCCAATCGGCATCCGGCGCATCGACACGCGCCAGGTGCAACGCGGCATCGGCGATGTCGATCTCCGAGTCCGGAAGCTGGCCAATAGCATCCAGCGCGGCTCGGGGATCGGACATCGCGGTGCGGCCGACTATTCCGCCGCGACTTCGGGCAGGTAGATATGCTTGCCCTTCTCGGCGAATTCCTTCGACTTCTCCTCCAACCCAGCCATGCGGCCGGCATCGGCGCGGATATCCTGCGAGATTTTCATGGAACAGAATTTCGGCCCGCACATCGAGCAGAAATGCGCCACCTTATGCGCTTCCTTCGGCAGGGTTTCGTCGTGGAACGAACGTGCAGTGTCCGGGTCCAACGACAGGTTGAACTGATCTTCCCAGCGGAACTCGAACCGAGCACGGCTGACCGCGTCGTCGCGCAGCTTGGCGGCGGGGTGGCCCTTCGCCAGATCGGCGGCATGGGCGGCAATGCGATAGGTGATCACGCCGGTCTTCACGTCGTCGCGGTTGGGCAGGCCCAGATGTTCCTTCGGCGTGACGTAGCACAGCATCGCCGTGCCGAACCAACCGATCATCGCCGCGCCGATGGCAGAGGTGATGTGATCGTAGCCCGGCGCGATATCGGTCGTGAGCGGCCCGAGCGTATAGAACGGAGCCTCGCCGCATTCGCGCAGTTGCTTGTCCATGTTCTCTTTGATCTTGTGCATCGGCACATGGCCGGGGCCTTCGATCATCACCTGGCAACCCTTCTTCCAGGCAACCTGGGTCAATTCGCCGAGGGTCTCCAACTCACCGAATTGCGCCGCGTCGTTGGCGTCGGCGTTCGAGCCGGGGCGCAGCCCGTCGCCCAGGGAGAACGACACGTCGTATTTGCGCATGATGTCGCAGATTTCGTCGAACCGTTCGTACAGGAACGACTCTTTGTGATGCGACAGGCACCACCGCGCCATGATCGAACCACCGCGCGAGACGATGCCCGTGGTGCGCTTGGCGGTCAGCGGCACGTATTTCAGCCGCACGCCGGCATGGATGGTGAAATAATCGACGCCCTGCTCGGCTTGCTCGATCAAGGTGTCCTTGAACACTTCCCAATCGAGCTTGGACGGGTCGCCATCGACCTTCTCCAACGCCTGATAGATGGGAACGGTGCCGATGGGGACGGGCGAGTTCCGCAGGATCCAGCCGCGAATGTTGTGGATGTTCCGCCCGGTGGACAGATCCATAACGGTATCGGAACCCCAGCGGATCGCCCACACCAGCTTTTCGACTTCTTCCGCAGCGCCCGAGGTCACGGCGGAGTTGCCGATGTTCCCGTTGATCTTCACCAGGAAGTTGCGGCCGATAATCACCGGCTCCAACTCGGGGTGGTTGATGTTGGCGGGGATGATGGCGCGGCCGCGAGCGATCTCGGACCGCACGAATTCCGGGGTGATGAAAGCCGGTATGGCAGCGCCGAAGCTTTCGCCGTCCGCGACGCGGGCTTCCGCGCCGTCGATCATTTTGGTGCGGCCCATGTTCTCGCGATGGGCAACGTAGATCATCTCTTCGGTGATAATCCCGGCCTTGGCGTATTCGTACTGGGTGACCATCTGGCCGGGCCGGGCACCGTAGATGGCAATATCGGCCGGGCATGCCGGCACGGCCTGGGCGGTGCCCACGTTGCCGTTATCTTCCGGCTTCACCGTCCGCGGGGCGATCTTGTCGAAGCCGCGCGCGGCAATCCAATCGGCGCGGATCGGCGGCAAGCCGGCTTCCAGATCGATCGTCGCCCCGGAATCGGTGTAGATGCCCGAGCAATCGTAGGCCCGGTAGGGCTCTTCCCGGGCGGAGGGATCCAACGCGATCTCGCGGAAGGGGACGCGGATATCGGGCCGGCCTTCCGGGCTGGTGTAAACCTTCCGGGAACCGATGATCGGCCCGGTCGTGACCGAATTCGGGCGGGCGGCTGTTTTCGACTGGACCGTCATGGGCATCTCCTTGCGCGTCGTCCTCGGGCGTGGGCGAACGGACGAGGGGCTTGGAGCGTTCCCCGTCCCTACGCCGGCATGACCCGGTTCAGGTTCAAGGGTCACCGCGCCGCCGGTAATCCGGTCGTGACGGTCTCTCAGCCCCCTGCGGCGGGGCTCCCCTCGGTGGACTCATACTGTGCGACCGGTCTGGGGCCGGTGTCAAATCGTTCGACAAAATCGCCCCACATTAACTTTTCGTTAAGCATGCCCAGCCATAATCCCGCCCCGGAAACGCCACAGACGGCGGCAACGATGCAAGCCTCGAAACGCGGGATGCTGCGATGACCGAAACCGAATACAATGGCAAACTCGACGAACTCGACCGCCTGCTGAACGACCCCACCGTCCCGATGCAGCCGCACCGGATCTGGGATCTGCTGGCCGAGGTCGCAGATCGTCAGACCCGCTCGGCGCCGATCAGGAATTCCTTATTGCCTTCGGGGCCGGTAATCGGGCTCTCGACGATGCCCAGCACCCGCCAACCGGGGAGCGCTGCCCACCAGGTCTGAACGCGGAGGCATACTTCCGCGTGAACAGCCGGATCTCGAACCACGCCTTTGTTGCCCACCTGGCTCGGACCCGCCTCGAACTGCGGCTTGATCAAGGCGATCGCCCAGGCACCGACGGCACACAACGAGAGCGGCGCCGGCAACAGCGTCGCCAGACCGATAAAGCTGGCGTCGCAAACCAGGGCCTCGATGGGATCGGGGACGATCGCTGCGGTCAGATGGCGGGCATTGGTCTTTTCATAGACTGCGACCCGAGGATCGGACCGCAGCTTCCACGCCAATTGCCCGTGCCCGACGTCCACGGCATGTACTTTCGCCGCGCCGGCGGTCAGCAGCACATCGGTGAACCCGCCGGTGGAAGCGCCAACATCGAGGCAAACGCGCCCATGTGCGGAAAAACCGAAATGCCGCAGCCCGTGGTCCAGCTTCATGCCACCACGGGAAACCCAGGGATGATCCTGGCCCTTCACCTGCAACGGCACATCGTCCGCCATGGCGGTGCCGGGTTTTTCCACTCGCCGATCGCCGGAATATACCTTGCCGGCGAGGATCAACGCCTGGGCGCGCGATTTGGATTCAACCAACCCACGATCGACGAGAATCTGATCGACCCGTATTTTCAACGCGCAATGCCACGATCGGATGTTCGGGCGACCGCCTGCCCGAGGCGAATAGACGATTGCCCCCCGCTCACTCCAGCGGCCGCGTCGATAGCGAGCCGTCGGCGTTCTGCACGATGGCGGCAACCCGCGCCTCGGCTTCCGTCAGCTTGGCCTCGCAATGCTGGCGCAGCGCCGCACCGCGTTCGTAGGCAGCGATGGCGTCGGCCAATTTCTGCTGGCCGTTTTCAAGACCACGAACGATCTGCTCCAACTCCGCCAGAGCATCTTCGAACGACAGGGCGCTCACGTCCGGGTTGACGTCTTGCATTGGGAAATCCTCAGGCTCGCATCAGGCTGCGCACATGCACCCTGGCCGAGGCCGCGAGTGCGTTCAGGTCGTAGCCGCCTTCCAACATCGACACCACCCGCCCGCCGCAATGCCGGTCGGCAAGGTCCATCAAGCGATCGGTCAGCCAGGCGTAGTCCTCGGTCTCGACCCGCAATTGTGCCAACGGATCGTCGCGATGGGCGTCGAAACCGGCCGAAATAATCAGCAGTTCCGGCGCGAACGCATCCAGCGCCGGCAGGATCGTCGCCTGCCACGCCATGCGGAAGGCGGCGCTGCCATCGCCCGGCTTCAATGGGGCGTTGACGATGTTCTTCGCCACCCCCTGTTCCCAGATCTGCCCGGTGCCCGGATAGCAGGGGCTTTGGTGGGACGACGCGTAGAACAGCCCGGCATCCGCCTCGAACGCTGCCTGCGTGCCATTGCCGTGGTGCACATCGAAATCCACTACGGCCACGCGCTGCAACCCCCAATGTACCCGAGCATGCATGGCGGCGATGGCGGCGTTGTTGAACAGGCAGAAACCCATGGGTCGATTGGGCTCCGCGTGGTGTCCCGGCGGGCGCACGGCGGCAAATGCCGAGCGGGCCCAGCCTTCCATGACGGCGTCGACGGCGGCGATACCGGCACCGGCCGCGCGCAAGGCGGCTTCGGCACTGCCCTCGCCCATGGAAGTGTCGCCGTCGATGGCGACCTGCTCGCCCAGTTCGGGGCGAATCGCCAGCAGGGCTTCGACGTAGTTTGCCGGATGCACGCGGGTCAGTTGCTCGAACGTCGCCTCGGGCGCGGTTTCGCGCAGTAGGGGGGCGAATTCCTCGGCTTCCAGGGCGTGCAGCACGGCGTGCAGCCGGTCCGGGCATTCGGGATGGTGCGGCCCCATGTCGTGGTTGAGACACGCGGGGTGAGTGATCAATGCGGTGGTCAATGGAGTCAGTCCTTCGGATCCCGCTCTTCCGCGCGTCGGCGGATGACGAAGCTGAATACGCCGGCTTCCTCGCTCCAGGCCAGCAGGTCGTGGCCGGTTTCGCGGCAAAACGACTGGAAATCGGCGATCGCCGCCCGATCGGTGGCGAGGACGCGCAGCCGCTCCCCGCCCGCCATTCCGCGCAAGCTACGGTTTGCCCGCAGCACCGGCAGCGGGCAGGCCATACCTTTTACGTCCAAAACTGTCTCGCTCATGCCGCGCATCCTGCTTTCGGTGGCGCGGTTGAGCAAGCGGGGTCCTGTGGGCGCTTCGGGCGCGGTTACGCCGCCGCGCGCACCGACGGGGACGAACCGACAACCCGAGCCACCATCGCCGCCGCATTGCCCGTCAGAATCGACTGCCGCTCCTGCTCGGTAATCCGCGCATTCAGCAACGCCTTGCGGGTCCAATCGACGCCGAATTCCGACCCGTCGGTGCCGCAGACGATCCGGTCGGCGCCATAAAGCGCCACGGCCGCCTCGATCGCGCGCGGCCCGAAGGAGTTGCAATCGACATAGACGCCGGATTTGCGGAAACGGGACGAGGGCAATTCCTCATCCGGCGTGTCCAGCATGCTGCGGTGATCCATCCGCTCCACCTCGAAGGGGATATTGCCGCCGAGGTTGTGGACCACGACTGTCGCATTCGGAAAATCCGCGAGGAAATCGGTCAGGCACAGCGTGACCATCACCGACGACAGGGTCGCCTGCATGTCCAACGTGCCGTTGCGCCGCCGCGCGTTGTCCGTGTCGCCCGATATCCGGGGAAAGGCATCCTTCGGCCGAGGACCGTAATGCACGAACAGGATGGCTTTGTGGCGATCGATTATTTCCAGCAATGGGCGCGCATCCTCCGCATCCTTGCGGGTGACGAAAAGATTGCCGGGCACCTGCACGCCGATCGTGCCGGGCAGGGCCAATGCCCGCTCCAACTCGGCAGCGGCAGCGTTCATGTCGGTCAGCGGCAAAGCGGCAAAGGCGGCGAAACGGCCGGGATGGTCCTGACAAATCTCCGACAGCCGATCGTTGACGCTGCGGCATAAGGGGCCGGCGACCTCGGGCGGCTGCGCTTCGATCCAGCAAAAGCCGCCGACGATCGACAGCACGCTGGTTGCCACGCCCTGGCGGTCCATCCGCTGGATATGGAAATCGACCTCGTCGAAGGCTTCGGACAGCGGCACCGCCGCCATGCGCGGCGCCTTGAATACTTCCTGCCCATCGTCGTTGCGCAGGATGCGCGGCTCGCGCTCCCGCAGACGCAGGGCATCGGCGACTTCGGCAGGCCGCCAGTGGGCGTGCACATCGATCATGGGCTACTCCTCCGCTGCTTGGTTTGCGGGGAGCTTATGCTTGCCGGGGCCGGGCGCAAGAGGTCTTGTGCCCGGCCCCTGGTGCGGCTCCCCGAGCGCGCACTCAGGCCGTGACGGACACGATCTGGTCCCAAAGCTCCGGATACTGCTTCTGGTACGCCGGCCAGATCTTCTCCATCGCCAATTTGCGGAACGGTTCGCGGTTCGGCGCGTTGACCGCCATGCCGACGGGTTCCAGCGCCGCTTTCGCGCTGACTTCGCTATCGACGCTTTCCATCGCCTCCCGGCTGCGGCCCTGCGTTTCCCGCGCGACATCCAACACCAGCTTCTGCTGCGCCGGTGTCAGACCGTTCCAGGTCGCAAGGTTCATGACAGTCACCGTCGAACCGTAATTATGCGCGGTGAGGGAGTAGTATTTCGACACCTCGTACGCCTTCAGCGGCACCATGTTCACCACCGGCAGGTCGGCCCCGTCGATGACGCCCTGCTGCGCTGCGGTAATAACCTCGGCCCAGCCCAGCGGCACGGCCACCGCACCCAACCCGTTGACGGTGTCGGTGAACACCTTCGACGGCTGGGTCCGCAGCTTCATCCCACGGAGGTCGCGCGGTTCGACGATCGGGCGCTTGGAGTTCCAGAAATGCCGGAACCCGAGGTCGAAGAAGAACAGCACCTTGACGCCGTATTTCTGCTGGAAAATCGCATCCAGCTTGTCGCCGGCAGCGCCGTTCAGGATTTTGTAGGCGTGCGGGTAGTTCTGGATCAAATACGGCACCAGGAACACGCCCATTTCCGGGAAGATGGTCGAGGCCGCCCCAGACGGCGTGCCGATCGCGGCATTGCCGCCTTTGACGGCATTCATCACGTCGATTTCCTTGGTCATCAACGTGCCGCCGAAGAACTCGACCTGCAACGCGCCCTGGGACCGAGCGGTAATCTCGTCCGCCATCCATTTCAGCATGACGCCGCTGGCTTCCGGCGGGGGCGTGATGCTGGGCAGCACCAGCTTCTTCGGCTGGGCCTGAGCAAACGCCGGCGCCTGCCGCATGGCCAGAATGCCGGCAAGGCCGCCCGCCGTTTTCAACAGGCGGCGACGCGGAACGGGAAGCAAGGGACGTTGGATCATGTCGTTTCCTTGGGGGGCTGCTTCGTGGTTTCGGCACTCGGTTACCGGGGCCAGTTCAGCCTGGGTTCCGTTCTCGGTTCCTGCCTTTGGATCGGCGGCGGCGGCGGTTCGGCGCGGCGCACGGGGCGGGTGTGAGGCGGCGGCGGCGGCCGGTCGTCCGTCGCATCCTCGTCGTACAACGCATGCGATGCCGGCGGAATCGGCGGCCGCTCGACCGGGATCTCCCGCTCGGCGCGGCGTACGGGGGGCGGTGCCGGCACATACACGTCGTCGTATTCGACCGTTTCGACGCGCGCAGCCGGTCCGCGCACCGACAGGATGCGCAGGTCCTGTTGGATTTCGTCCAGCCGCGCCTCGATCACTTCCAGGCGGCTTTTCAGACCGATGACGCTGAACGGCATGAACAGGAACGCCAACCCGTAGAGCAGCGCGGGCAGCAACAGGACCAGCGGCACCCACCAGGGCACCCAATCGGGCAGGGTCAGGTTCATGGCCCACACTAGCATCGCACCAGGGCGGTAAAACACCCCCTGGGTGGATTTCTCCGCAACGGCGTGTCACCATTCGACAATGCTGATGCTCACTCCCGGCCCCGTAACAACCCGACCCGAGGTGCGCGCCGCGCTCGGCCATGACATCGCGCCATGGGACAACGACTTCAAAGCCATCTACCTGCGGGTGCTGGATCGGGTCCGCGGCATCGCAGGCGGCATCGAAGGCGTTCACACCGCGTTGCCACTGCAAGGCTCCGGGCATTTCGCTATCGAGGCAGCGATCAGAACCTTCGTCGTCCCCGGGGACAAAATTCTGATCCCCGCGACCGGCCGCTATTCGGAAAGCATGATCCGGCTGGCGCGCGAAGCCGGGCGGGTGCCCGTTATTCTGCCGGTCGCACCGAACGAACCGACCGACCCCGGCCTTGTCGCGACGGCGCTGGCGGCGGATCCCTCGATTACCCATGTCGGGCAGGTTTATTCCGAAACCGGCAGCGGGGTCATCCACGACGCAGTCGCGATCGGCGCGGCGGTGCGACGGGCCGGGCGGCGCATGATTCTGGACGCCGTCTCGGCATTCGGCGCCTTGCCGCTGGATCTGTCGCAACAGCCCGAAATCGATGCGGTCGTCTTCACCTCGAATAAATGTATCGAGGCTCTGCCAGGCCTCGCCTTCGCCGTGTCCCGCATCGATCGGCTGAACGCGTGCAAAGGGCAGGCGGGGAGCTGGTCGCTCGATCTTGCGGATATTCTCGCCAACAACGGGCGCCCGCGCTTCACCCCGCCCGCCCAGATCGTCGCCGCCTTCGACAAAGCGCTCGATTTCTTCGATGCCGAGGGCGGGCGGGCCCAGCGGCTGGCCCGTTACACCGCCAACGCGACGACGTTTTACGATGGCATGGTGCGCCTTGGGCTGACCCCCTGGCTGCAGCGCGCGCATCAAGGTCCCATCATCGTCGTGATCCGCGCACCGAACGATCCTGCGTGGAATCTGCAACAGTTCGTCGATGCGCTAAAAGCGCGCGATGTTCTGATCAGCAATTTTTTCAATACGCCGACACCCAGCTTCCGCGTCGGTTGTATCGGCGCGATCGGTCCGGACGACATGTCCCGAGCGGTTGCGGCGATGGACGCGGCACTGAAAGAAATCGGCATAACCCGCCGGGAGGCAGCATGTCCGTAAACCCAGACCTCGAAATTGCCCGCGCCGCGATATTGCGACCGATCGGAGAGATCGCGAGCAAAATGAATATTCCCGATACGGCGATCGAGCCGTACGGCAAATACAAGGCCAAAATCGGCCTGGATTTCGTCTCCAGCCTGGAAGACCGTCCGGACGGCGCGCTGGTCCTGGTGACCGGCATCAACCCGACCCCGGCCGGCGAGGGCAAAACCACCACGACCGTCGGCCTCGGCGACGCGCTCAACCGCATCGGCAAGCGCGCGGCAATCTGCTTGCGCGAGCCCTCGCTCGGACCCAGCTTCGGCATGAAGGGCGGCGCGGCGGGCGGCGGTTATGCGCAGGTCGTGCCGATGGATCAGATCAATCTGCATTTCACCGGCGATTTCCATGCCATCACCTCGGCCAACAATCTGCTGGCTGCGATGATCGACAACCATATCTACTGGGGAAATGCCCTCGGCATCGACGAGCGCCGGATTTCCTGGCGCCGCTGCCTGGACATGAATGATCGCGCCCTGCGTTCGATCGTCGGCAGCCTGGGCGGCGTCGCCAACGGCTTCCCGCGCGAAGACGGGTTCGACATCACCGTCGCGTCCGAGGTCATGGCGGTCTTCTGTCTGGCCCGCAATCTGGAAGATTTGCAGGGACGCCTGGGCAAGATGATCGTTGCGCAAACCCGCGACGGCAAGAACATCACCGCCCGCGACATCAAGGCCGACGGCGCCATGTCGGTGCTGTTGAAAGACGCGCTGGCGCCCAATCTGGTGCAAACGCTGGAGGGTTCGCCGGCCTTCGTGCACGGTGGCCCCTTCGCCAATATCGCGCATGGTTGCAACTCGGTCATGGCGACTCGACTGGGGCTGAAACTATCCGATGTCGTGGTGACCGAAGCCGGCTTCGGCGCCGATCTGGGCGGCGAGAAATTCCTCGACATCAAATGCCGTCAGGCGGGGCTGAAGCCGTCCTGTGCGGTCATTGTTGCGACAGTCCGAGCGCTGAAGATGCATGGCGGCGTGGCGCGGAATGCGCTGGGTCCGGAGAATGTGGCGGCGGTGACGAAGGGCATCGCCAACCTGTCCCGCCATGTCGAAAACATGCAGAAATTCGGCCTGCCGGTGGTGGTCGCGGTCAATCATTTCACCTCCGACACCCCGGCGGAATTCGAAGCGATTCGCGCGGCGATGGCAGCCCAGGGCGTGGAAGCCATTTCCTGCACCCATTGGGCGCATGGCGGCGCCGGGGCCGAGGCGTTGGCGCATGCGGTGATGAAGCGGATCGACGCCAAGGATGCCGCTTACAAGCCGCTGTATCCGCTGGAAGGCAAGCTGGCCGCCAAGATCGAGGCGATTGCCAAAGGCATTTACCGAGCGGATGGCATTTCAGTTCCAGACGCCGTCGCGCGCCGGCTGAAGGCCTTCGAAGACGCCGGCTTTGCCGAGGTCCCGGTGTGCATCGCCAAGACGCAGTACAGCCAGACCTCCGACCCGACGATCATGGGCGCCCCGACCGGGCATACCCTGCCGGTGCGGGAAGTTCGCCTGTCCGCCGGCGCCGGGTTCGTGGTGGCGGTGTGCGGGGACATCATGACGATGCCCGGACTGCCGCGCGTTCCGGCGGCGGAAACGATCCTGCTGAACGCCGAGGGCGAAATCGAAGGCCTGTTCTGATCGCCACTCCTCCGGGTCGTCGATCCCCTCCGCAGGGATTACCGATCCGGTTGCAGCCCGCAGGCGTCGCGGTCTAATCGCCCGGAAGACTCGCGATGCTGCGCTGAAAATGCCCGAAGCGCAGGCCGATGCGGTGCGGCCGATCCTGGAGGTCGGGCACCTCGGCCGTCGCGTTCGGGTCGAAACGGATTTCCTTCTGCCCGGCGAGATGCACGATCCCGACTTTCGGGTAGGGGTAGTAGAACTCCACAATGGCGGGAATACTGGGATCGACCCGCCATGGCCGGATATAATTGCAGGTCGTCGGCAGCAATTCCACCGGCAGCCCATCCTGGTAAACGGCGAGGCCCATCGCGATCTGATCCGAGGTGAACGGTTTGCCGCCGTTCTTAAAGATATACGCCTGCCAGCGGCGCAACGCCTCCCAGTGCGGCGAATCGTGCCGTAGCGCGTAGACCCCCGCATTCAGCAGCGCCCGGGTCCCGAGATCGCGCAGGATCTTCAGCGGCAGCCCGGCGTGCCGGCCATTCTTGAAATTGAACGTGCGTAATTGCGCCAGCCCGCCGATGCCGCCGAACAGAAAGCGTAGCTCGACCTGCCGTTCCCAATAGCGGCCACCGCCGGGCACGATCGCCAAGGCGCCGTTGTGCTGCGCGGCGCCGAGCATGAGTTCGACGGCGCGGTAGTCCTGAACCCAGGTGTCGCCATCGAGCCAGAGCAGGGTTTCGAAGCCCGGGAACAGCCGGTCCAGCCATAATTTGCCGAAGTTCGCGGCCAAAGCTGGGCGTTTGCGCAGCGCGCCAGCGGGGAAGGACGGGTGGTCGGGCACCCGCACCACGAGGGCGCCGGCGCTTTGCAGGGACGCGACCTGTTCGACAGTCAGCCCGGCGTCGATCACCCCGAAGGCGGGCGGCACGCCGGGTGCGGCGGCCAGCAACGATTGACGCAATTCCTCGATCAGGGGGAAGTAAACCGAGTCGCCGCCGGTCACGACGATCGCGTCGGAGCTCATGTGCCGAGGGGTCGCGTATGCATGTGCCATGATAAGGGGCGAATTTCGCGCCGGTCCAGCCCACCCCCGATCCCCATACGAACCGACCCGATCGGATGAATTTACGACGAAACATGGCTGTTCCGCGCGGTTGAGACACGATTAACACTCGCTTCCCGGCGCTGTTCCCCCTATGTGTGCGCCGCAACATCCCCGGCAGCCAGGCCCACATGCAAATTCGTAACGTCGCCATCATCGCTCACGTCGATCATGGCAAGACCACTCTTGTCGATAAACTCCTCAGCCAGTCCGGCTCGTTCCGCGAACATCAGCATGTCGCCGAGCGCGCGATGGATCGCAACGACCTGGAAAAGGAACGCGGGATTACCATCCTGGCGAAGTGCACGTCGGTGGTCTGGAAAGACGTTCGCATCAACATCGTCGATACCCCTGGTCACGCCGACTTCGGTGGCGAGGTCGAACGCATCCTGGGTATGGTGGACGGCGCTATCGTGTTGGTCGACGCTGCCGAAGGCGTTTTGCCGCAGACCAAATTCGTGGTCGGCAAGGCCCTGGCGCGCGGCATTCACCCGATCGTCGTCGTCAACAAAATCGATCGTCAGGACGCGCGCGCCGACGAAGTGCATGAAGAAGTGTTCGATCTGTTTGCCGCGCTGGGCGCCGACGACAGCCAGCTCGATTTCCCGATGCTCTATGCGTCCGGTCGCCAAGGCTGGGCGGACAAGGAAATCGACGGGCCGCGCAAGGATCTGTCGGCGATGTTCGACATGATCGTCAGCCACGTCCCGCCGCCGACGGTCGACGACGACGCCCCCTTCGCCATGGTGGCCAGCATCCTCGAATACGACAATTTCCTCGGTCGCGTGCTGACCGGGCGCATCGAACAAGGGCGTGCCAAGGTCAACATGCCGGTGAAGGTGCTGCGCCAGGATGGCAGCGTCGTCGAAACCGGCCGCCTGACCAAGCTGCTTTCGTTCCGTGGCCTGGATCGGGTGACGATCGACGAAGCGCAAGCCGGCGACATCATCGCCGTCGCCGGCCTGTCGGACAGCACCATTCCCGACACCATCGGCTCCCCCGAACTGGCAGCGCCGCTCAAGGCCATCCCGGTCGATCCGCCGACCCTGTCGATGACCTTCCGCATCAACGACAGCCCGCTGGCCGGGCGCGAGGGCAAGAAAGTCACCTCCCGCCAGATCCGCGAACGTCTGTTCCGCGAAGCCGAGGGCAACGTCGCGATCAAAGTCACCGATTCGGCAACCGACACCGACTCCTTCGAAGTGGCCGGACGCGGCGAATTGCAGTTGGGCGTGCTGATCGAGCAAATGCGCCGCGAAGGCTTCGAACTCGCCATCGGTCGCCCCCGCGTCCTTACCCGGGAAAATCCGGAAACCGGTGCTCGGGAAGAACCCTACGAAGAAGTCCTGTGCGACGTCGATGAACCGTATTCCGGCGTCGTGGTGGAAAAAATGAGCCGCCGTAAGGGGGAGATGACCGACCTCCGCCCGTCCGGTGGCGGCAAGGTCCGCCTGACCTTCAACATCCCCAGCCGCGGGCTGATCGGCTATCACGGCGAATTCCTGACCGATACGCGCGGCACCGGCATCATGAACCGGTTGTTCGCGGGTTACGGCCCATGGAAAGGCATGATGGAAGGCCGTCGCAATGGCTCGTTGATCTCGACCGAAGGCGGCGAAACCGTTCACTATGCCCTGTTCTACATCCAGGAACGCGGCACCCTGTTCGTCAGCCCCGGCGAGAAAATCTATCAGGGCATGATCCTGGGCGAGCACAGCCGCGGTTCCGACCTGGAAGTGAACCCGATCAAAGAAAAGAAGCTTACCAACGTCCGCGCTTCCGGCAAAGACGATGCGATGCTGTTGATCCCGCCGCGCAAGATCAACCTGGAACAGGCGATCGCCTACGTCGAGGACGACGAGCTGGTGGAAGTTACCCCGGCCGCCGTGCGCATCCGCAAGAGGTTCCTCGATCCGAACGAGCGGAAGCGTCACGAGAAGCGGACGCAAGACGCAGCCTGACGCATAGAAACCGGGGCCGGGGAGACAATCCCCGGCCCCGTTCCATTTCTATCCTACGGCCGACATAGCGTTCGAACCGAGCATCAGCCGCGATTACAGACCGGCGTTGGCGGCGACGCAGATGGTGCCGTCCCGCAACTCGAACGGTACTTTTTCCAGGAAATCGCCCTTGCAGGGTCCGGAAATGCACTTGCCGTCCGCGACCTCGAACTCCGCGCCATGCGTCGCACAGATGATGAACCGCTTGTCCAGCGACATGAATTTGTTCGGCATCCAATCCAACGGCGTGCCGATATGCGGGCAGGAATTCAGGTAGACGATCACCGTCTCGCCCTGCCGCACCGCCATCAGGCCGGTGAAGCCCCCAGGGGCGGGCGGAAACCCGAGCGCATCGCCGTCCGGAATGTCCTGCGGCCGGCACAAGTCGCGCAGATCGTCGCCCATCAAAGTTCGCATGCGCCCATCCGGCAGAGCCGGTCCCAGTGTTCGGGTGAAATTGCCATGACCGAGAGCCGCGACTGGCGCACCAGCGCAACCTCGGCCAACGAAGGGTCGGCCTTGATCTCGGCCAAAGTGACCGGCTTCGGAACGGGGGCAACCGCCCGCATATCCACGCACACCCAATCGCCGGATTCAGCCGTCGGATCCGGGTATGCCTCTTTCGCCACCTCGACGATTCCGACGATCTCCTTGCCGACATTGGAATGGTAGAAGAACGCCAGATCGCCCTGCTTCATGGCCTTCATGTTGTTTTTGGCCATGTGATTGCGCACACCGGTCCAAGGCTCGACACCGTTCGCCACCTGCTGGTCCCAGGAGAATGCGTCGGGTTCGGATTTCACCAACCAGTATTGTGCCATGCGGGGGTTTCCGGATCGGGGGCTTCCACCCACATACCCGCAATGGGCCTACGCTTCAAACCGCAGGCCGTATCGGATACAACACCGTCGTGAGTTCCTCCCCCAACCGGTCCCTGCACCGCTTTGCCAATCCCGGCCAGTTTCTGCGCCTGTCGGGTGCGGTCCTGCCATATCTCGCGATCGGCGCCGCGCTGCTCACGGCGCTCGGCCTTGGCTGGGGATTGTTCGTCTCCCCGGCCGACTACCAGCAAGGCGATGCGGTTCGCATCATGTATGTGCATGTCCCCGCCGCGTGGTTGGCCACGGGGGGATATACCGGGCTCGCCGTCTGCTCCGCGATGTCGTTGATCTGGCGCCACCCGCTGGCCGACCTGGCCGCCGCCGAGATCGGACCCGTCGGCGCCGGATTCACCGCGTTATGCCTTGCCACCGGCAGCCTTTGGGGCAAGCCGATGTGGGGGGCCTGGTGGGTATGGGACGCGCGGCTCACCTCGGTCCTGGTCTTGTTCTTCCTCTACATCGGCCATGTCGCGCTGGTGCGCGCCTTCGACGATCCCACGCGGGGATATCGCGCCGGCGCCATCCTGGCCCTGGTCGGGGTGGTCAATCTCCCGATCGTAAAATTCAGTGTCGATTGGTGGAACACGCTGCACCAGCCGGCATCGATCAAGCTGACAGGCGCGCCGACCATGGCGCCGGAGATGCTTTGGCCGCTGGCGATCGCGGCGCTGGGCTATACGCTGTGTTTTGCCACGATCGTCACGATGCGCACCCGCGCCGCGGTGATGGAGCGGCGCATTCGGGGGCTGCTGATGGCCCGCGCGGCCTCGGATCCCGGCGCATGACGCATCTCGCATTCGTCGCTGTCGCCTATGCACTCGGGGTCGGCGTCCCACTCGCTTTCGCACTGACCGCGTGGCAACGCGCGGCCGCCGCGCGCCGCAAGCTGGCCGCCATCGACCCGAGGGGCCAACGCCCGTGACCCGCAAGCGCCGCCGTCTTTACGTCTTGCTGGCCTGCGCCATCGGCCTCGGCTCTGCCACCGCGCTGACGTTGACGGCGTTCAGCGACAACCTGGTCTTCTTCGTCTCCCCGTCCGACATTGCAACCAAAGGTGCCAGCGGTCGCACGGTGCGCCTCGGCGGTTTGGTGGAACAAGGCAGCGTGCAGCGGGGCAATGGCGGCGCCACATTCAAGGTCACCGACGGCGCCAGCAGCGTGACGGTACGCTACGCCGGCATTCTGCCCGATCTCTTTCGGGAGGGTCAGGGCGTAGTGACCCTTGGCACCCTGCAATCCGACGGCAGCTTGAAAGCGTCCGAAGTGCTTGCGAAGCACGACGAGACCTATATGCCCAAGGAAGTCGCCGAGGCCTTGAAGAAATCCGGCCAATGGAAACCCGATTCCGGCCCACCCCCGCCGTCCTCCACCTGGAACAAGCGATGACCGAGCAAACGCCCGAACCGAAAGAAGCCCCGAAGCCGGCGGTGCAAAAGCCGCTGCCAAAGGAAATCGGCGGCGCCAAAGGCCCCGAACCGACCCGCTACGGCGATTGGGAACACAAAGGTCGCTGCACCGATTTTTAGGGCGCGACCAAACAATGAGCCAGAGCGCCCGCCTATAGAACGGCTTGGCGCCGACGGATCGCCGCTTCCAGGGTATTTTCAAGCAGACAGGCAATCGTCATCGGACCGACGCCACCCGGCACCGGGGTAATCGCGCCCGCTCGGTCGAGGCATTCGGCATAAGCCACATCGCCAACCAACCGCCCGTCCGGCAGGCGATTGATGCCGACGTCGATGACCGTGGCGCCCGCGCCGATCCAGTCTGCCTTCACCATCTCCGGCCGCCCGGTCGCGGCGATCAGGACATCGGCCCGCCGACATTCGGCCGGTAAATCTCGGGTGCGGGAGTGCGCGATGGTAACCGTCGCGTCGGCCGCCAAAAGCAACGCCGCCATCGGGCGCCCGACGATGGACGACCGGCCCAGCACCAAGGCTCTGGCGCCAGAAAGCACGACGCCGGCGTGTTGCAACAACTTCATCACACCCGCCGGGGTGCACGGCACCAGCCCCGGCCGCCCCATCGCCAGGGCGGCGACATTCGCGGGATGAAAGCCATCGACGTCCTTCGCCGGGTCGATCGCCTGGATCACCGCCTCGGCGTCGATATGCGCCGGCAGCGGGAGTTGCACCAGAATGCCATCGGTTTCGGGATCGGCATTCAACCGCGCTATCTCGTCCAGCAACGCCGATTGGGGCGTATCCGCCGCCATGCGGACCGTGCGAGCCAGAATCCCCGCATCCTTTGCCGCTCGGTCTTTGCTGCGGACATAGACAGCACTGGCCGGGTCGTCCCCGACCAGGACGACCGTCAGGCCCGGCACGAAAGGCAGCATCGCAATCCGAGCGGCAACCACCGCCCGCAGGTCTGCCGCGACGGCTTTGCCATCGACGATCCGAGCGGTCATAGCGCCACGATCTTTGCGGCCAGAATTTCGGGATCGCCTGCCACGTGGATGACCTTCTCTCGGTTGGAGGCGCCGATTACGACGGTCACGGCGCCGGAGGAAACCCCGAAAGCGCGCGCCAGGATCGCACAGGCGGCTTTATTGGCTTTTCCGTCCTCGGCCGCTTCGCTAACACCGACACGTAGCCGGGGTCCGTCGGCGGATTGCATCGTGCCTTGCACACCGGCCCGCCGCGCTTTGGGCTGCACCTTCACCGCGATCGAAATGCCGTCGGGAACGGGACGCCAGACCGGGATCAGACGATCAGGCTCAGCCATCGGCCGGTCGCGATCGCCTCGTACAAGCGTTCCAGAATGGGCAGAATCGCGAGCTGGATCAGCGCCAGAAGGATCATCGGGCTCAGATCGATCGCACCGAAATTCGGCAGCACCCGCCGAATCGGGTTCAGCAACGGTTCCGTTGCTCGGTTCAGGAAATCGCCGATCGACCAGACCGTCCGGTTGCGCATATCGAGCACGCCGAACGAACCGAGCAGACTGAAGATCACGGCGCCGATGACGACGTAGGTGTAGATCCTGATGACGAAGAACAGCAGGGTGAACGCGATGGTGATCATAGGCACGCTCCGAATGCGAGGGGGAAGCTAGCCTCCGCCACCCCCGGTCGCAACGCCCTTATGCAGGCGAATAAAAAGCAGCCGAGGCGCTTGACTTCCGAAGGCCGCATGAGCATTGTCCGCGCCCTACGACGCCCCCAAAGTTCGGGGGTGCCGCTGCGCGCGGGATGGGGCTGTAGCTCAGTTGGGAGAGCGCCTCGTTCGCAATGAGGAGGTCAGGGGTTCGATTCCCCTCAGCTCCACCATCCCCGCCCACAATCGCAACAACGCAAATCGAACGCCATCCATGTGCCGCGCGAAGGCACGAGGCAGGCCCATCGGCCGACCTCGCCCATTCTACGATAGGCCCTATCCCAGCAGTGCTTTGCGGAAATTCTCCCGCTCCATATGCGGGACGAGGTTGCGCTTTTCCTTCAGCGGCGGGCCTTCTTTCACGCGCAGCAGCATGAACCGCAGCCCGTCTTGTTGCAGCAGGCGCCGGCCCTCCTCCAAATCGGTGTCGGTGTTGATCGTGTGCACCGCCGGGAAGCCCGATCCGGCCGCGATGGTGTCCAGCCGGACGCCCAGGCCGGTGTGACTTTCCTGGTTGCCGGTCTCGCCATAATGGCCGTTATCGACGCAGATCACCGTCAGGTTGGATGGGTTCTGCAAGGCGATGGTTGCCAGCCCGCCGACGCTCATGAGCAGATCGCCATCGCCGGTGACACACAGCACCTTCTTCTTCGGCTGCGCCAAAGCAAGGCCCAGGGCGGTCATCAGCGCCGCACCCATGGCGCCGCCCATGGCGAACAGGTTAGGCGTGTTGCCGGTCATCGCCGAAAGTTCCTGCGCCGCGCCGGCCAACCCGGTCACGATCAGAAAATCCTGCGGCCGATCGATCAGCGCCGGCACCGCCTGACGGCGGTCCAGCACGGCGTCGGGCAGGTTCGATGTCGGTAATTTTTGCAGTGCGGCCATGGTTGAACGCTCCCCTTAAAATTTCTTGGCGCCGATCAGGCGCTGACCGAGCAGAACGGCGACGGCCTGATTGGACTGGAAGACCATGGTGATGGCGGCGGAGACCGTGGGGATCACCTCCTCGGGCTGGTCGCACCGCAGCACGATCGCGCCCATGGCTTTCAGCACCGGCTCGGTTGCCTGCCCCATGGGAAACTGCCAGGGATTGCCCTCCCCGAAGTCGCCGCGCATGGACACCAGGGTCAGCAGCGGGAAACGGCAGCCGGCAATCAACGACAGCAAATTGATGCAGTTGCCCACACCCGAGGATTGCATCAGCAGCACCGCGCGTTCGCCGCCCAGATCGGCGCCGGCGGCAAGGGCCACGCCTTCTTCCTCGGTGGTCAAAGGGATGGAGTGCGCGTCGGGGTCCGCCAGGGATCGATTGATCAGCACCTTATGGCCGGCGTCGGGCACATAGGCGAATTGGGTCACATTGGCGGATCGCAGCAGGTCGTAAAGCCGATCCGGCCAGTTGCTGGCGTCGGTCATGGTGATGCTCCTTATAGCGCGGCGGGCCTGCCCACCGGCACCGTTCGATTTTGCCAACCGCCGCTCGGCAGCCGGAGGGGGCGTTCATACACCATCCCTCCATGCCCCCAAACCGAGGCACCCGACAACGGCACCGTTACGGTGGATCGGCAAAGGCCTCGATCTCGGGACCGAGCAGCGGATCGAAGGCCGGCATGTAGGCGCCGACATGGCCGGTCGGGTCGGGGGGGAGGTAGATGGATTGCAGGCGTACCCGAGCCTGTGCCGCGATACGCAGCCGCCATGCGGGGGTGGGATCGTAGGGATCGTCACGCAGTTGCACCAACACGACCCGCATGTCGGGGGCAGCGGCGGCACGCCACAAATCCTCCCAATCCCGCTGCGCCTGCGGCTGCCGCTCGGGTTTCGTGCCGTGTGCTGCAACCGAAATGGCGATAATGGCATCGGCCAATGTCGGATGCGCCATGGCAGTCAGGGCGATCCAGGCGCCGCGCGAATGCCCCGCCACGACGATGCGCCGATACCCAAGCGCGCGCAGGTCGGTCAGCCCCTGCATCAAAATGTCGGCCCCGCCTGCCAGAGGGTCGTTGCCCCGTGGCCGAGCGAATTGGAACACATCGAGCTTGTGCGCCGCCAAGCGCCCGACGATATCCGGCGGATCGGGTGGGCCGGGTTGGTCCTTGCCATACATGCCGGGCAGCCAAACCAGGGCGCCGCGTGCCTCGGTCGGACCGACGAACGGATAGAGGCGGCTGACAGGAAACGGCAGATCCGCGCCGGACGCCGGCGCGGCAAGCAGCAACAGCAATGCGATCAGCCGAAGCAAGCCGCCAGAACCTGCGCAAACGCCCGAGCCCGATGCGACATCGCGTGTTTGTGCTCGGGGTCCATCTCACCGAACGTCGCGGAACCGCCGGAGGGCAGGAACATCGGGTCGTAGCCGAACCCCTTATCCCCGCGCGGCGGCCAGACGACGGTGCCGTCGATGCGGCCGAGGAATGTCTCGGTATGTCCGTCGGGCCAGGCAATGCAGAGTGCGGCGACGAACCATGCGCGGCGGTCGTCGCTTGTGCCCATGCGCGTATGCACCAGCGCCATGGCCTGGGAGAAATCCTTGGACGGCCCGGCCCATCGCGCCGACAGCACCCCAGGTGCGCCGTCCAGTGCGGCGACGCAGAAACCGGAATCGTCGGATAAAGCCGGTAATCCGGTGGCCGTCGCCGCCGCCAGAGCTTTGATGCGGGCGTTGCCGGCGAAATCCGGCGCGTCCTCGGCCGGCTCCGGCAGGCCGAGCGCGCCCGCCGACACCACGTCGATACCGAGCGGGCGCAGCAATGCCTCGATCTCCCGGAGCTTGCCTTTATTGTGGCTGGCGAGGACCAGCCTCGCGCCGGGTTGGAGCTTACGCGCCATTCAATCCCCCAAGGCCGCCCGTTGCGCGGCGAACAGCTCGGTGGTCCCGGCGCGGGCGAGGCCCATCAACCGATTGAACTGCGCTTCGGAGAAGCTGGTTTTCTCGGCCGTGGCCTGGATTTCCACCAGCCCGCCGTCATTGGTGAGAACGAAGTTGGAGTCCGCGTCGGCGGCGGAGTCTTCGTCGTAATCCAGATCCAACACGGCGGTGCCGTTGTAAATCCCGCAGGATACGGCGGCGACCTGCCCGAGCAGCGGGACGGTTTTGAGGACGTTCATTTTCACCAAGTGGCGGAAGGCGAGCGCCAGGGCGACCCACGATCCGGTGATTGCCGCGCAGCGGGTGCCGCCATCCGCGTTCAGCACGTCGCAGTCGAGGGTGATCTGCATTTCGCCCATCGCCTCCCGATCCACCACGGCGCGCAGGGACCGCCCGATCAGGCGCTGGATTTCCTGCGTCCGGCCGGATTGCTTGCCGCGCGCGGCTTCGCGATCGCCGCGGGTATGGGTGGCGCGGGGCAGCATGCCGTATTCGGCCGTGACCCAGCCTTTGCCGGTGTTGCGCAGAAAGGGCGGCACCCGGGTTTCGACGCTGGCGGCGCAGAGCACTTCGGTGTTGCCCATCTTAATCAGGCAGGAGCCTTCGGCGTGGCGGGCAAAGCCAGTGGTCATCGAAACGACGCGCAAGGCGTCGGCGGTGCGGCCGGATGGGCGCATGAAGCGGGGTGTCCTCAAGGTTTCGGGTTTCGCGGCGGTTCATACAGGCTGCCGGGCAACAGGGCTATCGGGCGCCCGCACAAAAGCGACGCTTGCCGTTCAGGGGTGGCGGCCAATCGCGTGCAGGAGCACCAGACAAGCAGTCAGCAACAACGCGGCGCCAACCTGATGCGCGACCGCCAGATCGATCGGCACGACCGCCAGCAAGGTCCAGATGCCGAGGCCGTACTGCGCGCCGGCAATCGCCCCCACCGCCGCGACCTTGCGCCGCAAACCCGGAACGCCCCATCCCGTGGCAACAATGGCCAAGGCGATCGTCAGCGTCGCGGTCGCCAGCAACCGGTGGTCGAACTGTACGGCGGCAATGTTTTCGGTCATATTGCGGATGAAAGGGTGCAGGTTGGCGTAGCCCGGCGGGACAAGGGCGCCCTCCATCAACGGGAAGGTATTGTATGCAAGCCCGGCGTGCAGCCCGGCGACGAACCCGCCGGCCAGGATCGTTGTCGCAACTGCTGTCGTCCCTAGCCGGACCAACGCCCCGAACACCCGAGGCACCGGGCCCACAACGCCGGACGGCGGAAGCTGCGACAGGCCGGTCCAGACGATCGCGGCATAGAGGATCAGCGCCAGTCCGAGATGCACGACCAGCCGGTACGGCGACACGGCGGTGGTGTCGGGCAGAAACCCGGATGCCACCATGAACCACCCGACCGCACCCTGCATCCCGCCCAGCACGAACAACAAAGCGAGTCGCCAGCGCAGCGCGCGCGACACACGGCCCGTCCACCAGAATCGGATCAGCGGTAGCAGAAACATCAGCCCGATCGTCCGGCCCCATAGCCGGTGCGCCCATTCGAGCCAGAAAATGCGTTTGAATCCCTCCAAACCGAAGCCCTGGTTCACCAGATCGTATTGCGGGATCTGCCGATACAGGGCGAACAGGCGCTGCCATTCGGCCTCGGTCATTGGCGGCAAGGTGCCCATCAACGGCGCCCACTCCATGATCGAAAGGCCGGAGCCGGTCAGACGCGTGGCCCCGCCCAACGCAATCATGACCAGGATCGCCGCAGCGACAAGAAACAGCCAGATGGCAACGGGGCGGGTATTGGGGCTGGGCAAGCGCATACAGCCTATATAGAGAGGCGGCCTCGCACTGTGGCATGCGATTTTTTCCGCCCAGTCCGCCTTGACTCCCCAGCACGCGGCGCCTAGATCGCTGGCACTCCCCAGGGGGGAGTGCTAACAACCGGCCGGATGCTTATGCATGAGGTCCGATCCGGCGTTGGCAGACCCAACAGCTCAACCGGCATATTGTGGTTGAGACGCAATCAGGAGCGATCCTATGAATTTCCGTCCCCTGCACGACCGCGTCGTGGTCAAGCGGATCACCGCCGAGGAAAAGACCGCCGGCGGTATCATCATTCCCGATACGGCTCAGGAAAAGCCGATGGAAGGCGAAATCGTCGCTGCCGGCCCCGGCGCCCGCAACGAGAGCGGCCAACTGGTGGCGCTCGACGTCAAGGCCGGCGACCGCGTGCTGTTCGGCAAGTGGTCCGGCACCGAAGTGAAGCTCAATGGCGAAGACCTTCTGATCATGAAGGAATCCGACATCATGGGCATCGTCGAGACCGCGACCGGCAAGAAGAAGTAATCTTCTTCCAACCCGCTTCCATCATGACCGACTGAAGAAGGAATACAATCATGGCTGCCAAGGACGTACGGTTCGGCGGTGACGCGCGCGCCCGCATGCTGCGCGGTGTGGACATTCTGGCCGACGCGGTGAAAGTCACCCTCGGTCCCAAGGGCCGTAATGTCGTGCTCGACAAGAGCTTCGGCGCGCCCCGGATTACCAAGGACGGCGTGACCGTCGCGAAGGAAATCGAACTGGCCGACAAGTTCGAGAACATGGGCGCCCAGATGGTGCGCGAAGTGGCCTCGAAGACCAACGACATCGCGGGCGACGGCACCACCACCGCCACCGTGTTGGCCCAGGCGATTGTGCGCGAAGGCGCGAAGGCCGTGGCCGCCGGCATGAACCCGATGGACCTGAAGCGCGGCATCGACAAGGCGGTTGCCGCTGTCGTCGACGAGCTGAAGAAGCGCTCCAGGAAGATCACCACCCCGGCCGAAACGGCCCAGGTCGGCACGATCTCTGCCAATGGCGAATCCGAGATCGGCAAGATGATCTCCGAAGCCATGCAGAAGGTTGGCAACGAAGGCGTCATCACGGTCGAAGAAGCCAAGGGCATCCAGACCGAACTCGACGTCGTCGAGGGCATGCAGTTCGATCGCGGCTATGTCTCCCCGTATTTCATCACGAATGCGGAAAAGATGGTCGCCGACATGGACCAGCCCTACATCTTGATCCACGAAAAGAAGCTGTCCGGCCTGCAGCCGATGCTGCCGCTGCTGGAAAGCATCGTGCAGTCCGGCCGTCCGCTGGTGATCATCGCCGAGGACGTCGAGGGCGAAGCCCTGGCGACCCTGGTCGTGAACAAGCTGCGCGGCGGTCTGAAAATCGCAGCCGTGAAGGCGCCGGGCTTTGGCGATCGTCGTAAGGCGATGCTCGAAGACATCGCCATCCTGACCGGCGGCACCGTGATCAGCGAAGACCTTGGCATCAAGCTCGAGAACGTGAAGCTCGCGGACCTCGGCAAGGCCAAGAAAATCCTGATCGAGAAAGAAAACACCACGATCGTCGAAGGCGCTGGCAAGAAGGCCGATATCCAAGGCCGTTGCACCCAGATCCGCGCGCAGATCGAGGAAACCACCTCCGACTACGATCGTGAGAAGCTGCAAGAGCGTCTCGCGAAACTGGCCGGCGGCGTGGCCGTGATCCGCGTCGGTGGCAGCACCGAAGTGGAAGTGAAGGAACGCAAGGACCGCGTTGACGACGCGCTGCACGCGACCCGCGCGGCCGTCGAAGAAGGCATCGTTCCCGGCGGCGGCGTCGCTCTGGCACGCGCCTCCTTGATCCTTGGCAAGCTGAAGGGCCTGAACGAAGACGAACGCGTCGGGATCGAGATCGTCCGCAAGGCGATCACCGCACCGCTGCGCCAGATCGCCGAAAACGCCGGTGAAGACGGCGCCGTGATCTCCGGCAAGACGCTGGAAAACGGCGAATACAACTACGGCTACGACGCCCAAACCGGTGAGTTCAAGGACATGGTGAAGTCCGGCATCATCGACCCGACCAAGGTTGTGCGCACCGCTCTGCAGGACGCCGCCTCGATCGCCGGTCTGCTGGTGACGACCGAAGCCATGGTCGCCGAGAAGCCGGAGAAGAAAGCCGCCCCGATGCCGGGCGGTGGCGGCATGGGTGGCATGGACGGCATGGACTTCTAAGTCCTTACCAACCTGCTGCACGAAACGGGGGGCGAGCCGAAAGGTTCGCCCCTTTTTCGTGGCTGCACATGGTTCGACGGTTACGTTCGCTGCGGAATGCCAAATATAATTTGCCTCGGACCCCAGCGGTCTCGTTCAACTAGACTCACGCCGCTTTCCGGACCGTCGGTCTGATCAACACCTCCGCCGAAATACCCAGCGTATCGTGCAGTCGCCGGATCATCGCGATCGACAGCCCGCGTTTGCGATTCAAGACCTCCGCCACCCGCGCCCGCGAACCGACGATCGTCGCCAAATCGGCCCGCGTGAGACCCATCTGCTCCATCCGGAATTCGATCGCCGCAATCGGATCGGGCGGGTCCAGGGCTTCGTGCGCAGTTTCGTAAGAATCGATCAACGTCGCTAAAATATCCAACCGATCGCCCTCCGGCGTCCCGAGTCTGCTTCCCCATAGCGCCTCCACCCGACGCAAAGCATCCTGGTAATCGGCTTCGGTGCGTAGTGGGCTCAATCTATCGTCCATGCTCGATCTCCTTCGCATCGATCCGGTCGTATTCCGCGTGAGTTCCAATCCATTTGATCCATACAATAGATTTCTCGAAATCCACCGCAACGATCAGGCGGTGATCGTTGCCCTTGATGTTGAATACGATCCGCTCAGAACTCACGATACTGGCGTTGACATAGCGGCGCTTCACGTCTGCTGTGCTCGACCATACTGCTTTGCGAGCCTCGTCGAACCAAGCGTTCACAGCATTCGTCAGTGCGACGCGATCGTGCGACCCCACATGAAAATCGAGATACTCCTTGAGCGTACGGCGCGCGATGATCCGCATCGATGGGATGTTATCAAGCTCCCAAAATGGGTGCAACAATTCTTGGGGCATGGCCGGGATGGACTTCTAAGTCCCTACCAACCTGCCGCCCGAAACCGAGGGGCGAGCCGAAAAATTCGCCCCTTTTTCGTCACGATTGACTCCGGGTAATGTTTCTGTGCGAACTACGTGTATGCAATCGCATTTTGGCCAGCCTTGCAGTGCCTCCCGTTCGCCGGGTGCCTCACAAGACCTCCAAATTCCCGGTTGACGACCGCACCGCGCGCTCGTGCTCGGTGTTCAGGACAGAGAGAGACGCAGGCTATGGCTACCGGTACTGTCAAGTGGTTCAATACCACGAAAGGCTTCGGATTTATCATGCCGTCCGATGGCGGAAACGATGTGTTCGTCCACATCACCGCCGTGCAGGCCGCAGGCATGCGTGGCCTCAACGAAGGCCAGGCGCTCAGCTACGAGGTCACGATGGAACGCGGCAAAGCTGCGGCCACCAACCTCAAAGCAGCCTGATACCGCTGCACTTCCCCATCCCGTTCGCGTGTCGGGGGGCACGCTTTAGGAAGGAACGATTGCCATGGCTACTGGCACTGTTAAATGGTTCAACGCCACCAAAGGTTTCGGCTTCATCATGCCGCAGGACGGCGGCAAGGATGTCTTCGTGCACATCACCGCCGTGCAGGCCGCCGGTCTGAAGGGGCTCAACGACGGGCAAAAGCTCAGCTACGAAGTGGTCATGGAACGCGGTAAAGCGGCGGCCACCAACCTCAAGCTCGCTTAATCCGACCAGCTCCCGGCGCCGCAAACAACCGCAACCGGGAGCGATCCTCCCGGCTGCGGCTGTCGTTGCTGGCACAAAGTCAGGCCACCAAAACAATCTTCCCGTGGGCGCCCGGCCGCAGCACGGCCATGTGCGCCTCCGCAGCCGATGCCAACGGCATCTCCCGCCCGATAACCGGACGGAGTTCCCCGGCCGCCACACCCGCCAGAATATCCGCCACGGTCGGCCCCATCTGCGCGGCGGTCGCGTTCCATAGCGCGATCCCGCGGATATCCAGCTCCTTCATCATCGCGACACGGGGGGTGATAACGATGTCCCCGCGGTTGCCGATAATGACGATGCGTCCGTATTTCGCAGCAACATCCATATCGGCGGCCAGATTGACGTTCGCCAACATCTCCAGAATCAGGCTCGGACCCTGCCCCTGCGTCAGCCGCCCGACCTCCTGGAGGTAACCCGGTTCGGCATGGTTCACCGCAGCGTCGGCGCCCTCCGCCAACACCAGCGACAGACCCTTGGCGGTGCCGGCACTGCCGATAACGGTCAGCCCCGCCCGTTTCGCAAGCTGAATAGCGGCCGTGCCCACCGATCCGCTGGCCCCGTGGATAAAGACGGTTTCGCCGGCCTGGGCGCCGCCGCGGGCGAACAGGGCGTAATGGGCGGTGGTGTACGACACACCGAAGGCGGCGGCCTGGGCAAAACCGACCTGCGGCGGCATTGGCAATACCTCGGTCGCTTTGCGCTTCACCTTCTCCGCGTAGCAGCCAGTCATGTCGAACGTCAGGGCGGTGCCGGTGAACACGGGATCGCCGAGCGCGAACCTGGTGGTGCCGGGGCCGATCGCCGAGACGATTCCAGCAGCGTCGCCACCGGGGATGTAGGGAAGCGCGGGCACGACCGCATAGGTGCCGTTGCGCATATAGGTGTCGGCCGGATTGACCCCGGCGGCCCGCATCTCGAAGACGATCTCCCCCGGTCCGGGGATGGGATCGGCGACATCGTCCAGGCGCAGGACCTCCGGGCCACCGAAGCTATGGGCGCGAATGGCTTTCATGCTGCAACTCCACGATCGAACAACGACACTACAGAGCACAGGGGATGGCATGGCAACAACGGATGGCCCGATTCGGGACGCGCTGCTGGCGGCGGATGGCCGTTTGGCGATGCTGCGCACGGTGGCCGACCTCGATCTACCGGACGCCTGGATCGCAGCCGGCGCCGTTCGCAACGCGGTTTGGGATGCGCTGCACGGATACCGGCGGTCCACGCCGCTAAACGACGTCGATGTGGTATGGTTCGATCGCGGCAAAGCCGACGATACCCTGGATCGGGCGCTGGAGGCACAGTTGACCCACGCAATGCCCGGGGTTGCGTGGTCGGTGAAAAACTAGGCACGCATGCATATTCGGAACGGGCATGCGCCGTACGCCGATATCGACCACGCGATAAGCTATTGGCCCGAAACGGCAACCGCCGTCGCCGCGCGCCTCGGATCCGCCGGCGCCATCGAAATTCGCTCGCCTTTCGGTTTCGACGACCTTCTTGCCTTGATTGTGCGGCCCAGCCGGCCCGACACTGCGGCCACCCTGTTCCGGAATAGGGTGCAGTCGAAAGGATGGCTCCGCACATGGCCCAAACTGACCGTCGTCCGCCCGACCTGACCATTCGCAACGTGCGTCCGTTGGGCGGGGCCGCGACCGACATCCATATAGCGGACGGCGTATTCGTCGCCAGCGGACGCGGTTCCAACAGCGTCGATGGCGGCGGCGCCTTGCTGCTGCCGGGCTTGATCGAGGGCCACACCCATTTGGACAAAACCACCTGGGGCGCCCCGTGGCATCGCAACGCGATCGGTCCGACACGCACCGAGCGGATTGCCTACGAACGGGCGTGGCGGGATCGGACCAACCACGATGCCGAGGCTCGATCCCTGGCGCTAGCCCGCGCTTTCCTGGCCAATGGCACAACCCGCATGCGCACCCATGCCGATATCGACCCCGACATCGGCCTGCGCCACATCCATGCAAGCCTGCGAACCCGCGCCGCTGTCGCCGACTGCATGGACATGCAGATCGTCGCTTTCCCGCAATCCGGCATCCTCGGCCAGACGGGCGTTGCCGATCTGATGGACGCCGCCTTGGCAGACGGGGCGGATGTCGTCGGCGGGATCGACCCCTGCGAGATCGATCACGATCCGATACGCCATCTGGATATCGTCTTCGGGCTGGCCGACAAACACGGCAAACCGGTGGATATCCACCTGCACGAGGCCGGCGAGATGGGGGCATTCTCCCTCCGCGCTATACTGGATCGGACCGAGGCTTTGGGCCTGCATGGGCAGGTCACCATCAGCCATGGCTTCTGCCTCGGCATGCTGGCGGCGGGCGAACGCGACGCCTTGCTGGATCGGATGGCGCGGGTGGACATGCGGATTGCGACGACGGCCCCGGCCGGCATTGCCGTTCCCACGCTGGTAGCCTGCCGGGCGGCGGGGGTGACGATTTACGGCGGCAACGACGGCGTCCGGGACAGTTGGACCCCTTATGGCGAACCGGACATGCTGGATCGTGCCATGCATATCGGGCTCCGCAACGGTTTGCGGCGGGACGACGAACTGGCCTGGGCGCTGGAATGCGTGACATCCGCAGCGGCAACCGGATGCGGGTTCGCCGCCTATGGCCTGACCCCAGGATGCCGCGCCGATCTGGTCCTGGTGGATGCCGAGACCCTCGCCGAGGCCGTTGCCCGACATCCGCCGCGCCGATTGGTCGTGGCAGCCGGGTGGACGATCGGACGGGACGG
>JANXMB010000185.1 GCA_025354865.1 Acetobacteraceae bacterium
GCCGAGCGGCACCGCGTCCGCTCCCGCGCCGTCATTTCGGCCCAGGATTTTCCCATCGCCTCCCGCCGCAACGGGAAATCGTTGAAATCGATCGTCCAGCGCCGATGGGCGTGGCGCGGATCGGTGTTCACCTCCTCCCCGCCCAGATAGGGAAAAATCCGCTCGGCGTTCCGCGGGTCCTTGGCGATCAGCCGGTGCATCTCGCTGACCGGGCTCGCCTTGCCTTTGGCCGCCGCTTCGTCGTCGAAGGTGAAACCCAACCCGAGCAGGATCGCCCCCTGGAACGCTTTCCCCGCGTTGGCCGCCAGCGGCGCCGGGCTGTCGTCCAGATCGCCCTCCACCAGATAGGCCGAAATGCGCCGCACCGGTCGCCCGTCCAGCACCGGGCTCCGCGCCGCGCCCTTCACCACATGCACGACGGACACGACCACCGCCGCCTCTCCCGGCCAGGGCAGCCGCCGTGTCGCGCGCACGATCGAGCCTCCCACCGTAACCAGCGCCCGCAACCCGCTTTCCCGTGTGTCACCTTGCCCAATCGTATTGGTCGCGATCAACCCGAGGCACCCGCCCGGCCGAAGCAACCCAAACGCCCGGCGGAAGAAATGCGTGACCAGATCGGCGTTGCCGTGCGCGCCTTCATGCAGCGTCTGCAACCAATCCAGCGTATGCGCCCGGTTGCCGTTGATCAGCGTGTTCTTACCCGCGAAAGGCGGGTTGCCGACAATCGCGTCGAAACCGGCACCGGTCCCCGCGAACACCTCCGGAAATTCGATTTCCCAATGAAACGGCCGCAGCGGATGCTCGCCCTGGGCCAAAGCCGCCGCAGCATCGCCAATCCGCGGCCAGGACTGATCCGGCCCCAGACTGGCCGACACGCCCAGAGTCAGCCGCGCCGCCTCCCGCGCCCGAGGCTTATCCGACCCGAAGAACGCCGCCAGCGTCGCATCGCCCAGAAGGCGGACCTGGGCGGTCCAGCCTTCGACGGCCCAGAACCGCTGTTCCTGGATCGCTCGGGCGATGTCATCCGGCGCCTCCCGGATCGCGGTTCGCCCTTCGGTCACCTGGCGGACCCGGTCGCGCAGGAACCCGTCGAACGGCGCCCCGTCCGATTGCCCGTCTTTCCAGCGCAGCCCGCCGATCTGCCGCGCGGTCAGGCCGACCAGCGAGTCCCCGGCCTTCAACGCATGATCGACAAATGTGAACTCATGGTCCCGCGCCAGAGTCGCCAGCCACAGCGACAGCCGCGCCAGTTCCACCGCCATCGGGTTCTTGTCCACGCCATATAGACAGCGTTGCGCGACCAGACGCCGCGCCAGCAAATCCTCGTCCTCATCCGCCGGGATCGGCGGGCGCGTGCCGGGATGCCGCGCCCAGGCGGCGATCAGGCGCGTGGCGAGTTGGCGGCACGCCTCGACCAGAAAGGCGCCCGAGCCCATCGCGGGATCGCAGACGCGCAGGCTCAACACGGCTTCCGGCGCCGCTTTGTCGCCGATGCGCGCGAAAGCGGGTTCCAGCGCGTGCAGCACGATCGGCGCGGTCAGGTCGCGCGGGGTGTAATGGCTGCCGGAGTTACGGCGCTCATCCGTCGGCTGCAACAGCGGCGTGCCAGGCGCGGCGATGGCCCCGCCGGGCGAGCCGCGCTCATCCACGATCGGCCGCAACGCCGCGGCCATCGCATCGGTACCGCCCGCTGCCTCCACCGCGGCGGTCTGGTTCCGGTTGAGCGTACTGCGGGCATATCGCTCCTTCAGCGCCTTCAGCCGGTCCTTGCCTTTCAGCGCGGTCAGCGCGGCGAGATCGACAAAGACGGGGGTGCGGTTGTTTTTGCCCGCCGCGATCGCCAGAGATGGGCCGGCAGCGGGCTGGATGGTGAACCCCATCACCGTTTCATAGACGCTGCCGATCTGCTCCACGTCCAGCGTGCGGTAGGACAGACGCTCCCCGTTCAGCACCATCAGCAGATCGAGTATGCGCAGCACCGCGCCATCGGCGACGCGAGGGATCGAGGGCGGGTGGGTGGGCTCAGCCTGGCCTTGCAGGAAGGGGAAGCGGGCGGGGTCGAACAGGTTGCCGCCCCGGCCCCGGATCCAGCCGGTGTGGTCGCCCGAATGCACAAGGCGGAACAATGCCAGCAGACGGCCCCAGGCGCCGTGCCGCTCGTTCATCGTGTCGGGATTGCGGGCGGAGTCCTCCCTCAGGCGGGCATGCAGACCACGCACGCCGTAGCCCTGGTCGTAAAGCGCGCGAGCGGCGGGATCGGTGCGGGACGGGATAAGGTCTCGGTCCTCCGCATACAGCAGGAAGATCAGCCGCAGCAGGACAGTCAACAGACCTTCGTATAAATGGGCCTGCCGGGCGCGGGCGAGCGCGGCCATGCGATCGGGATCGGCGGCGTGCAATCCGCGCAACAACTCATGCAGCGCCCCCAGCACCTGCCCCGCCAACTTGCTGGACACCGCCGCCTGGGCCGCGCGGCTTTCGGCGAGGACGGCGGGCAGGCGCCGCGCCTCCGCGTCCGCGAACAGCCGCGTGCGCCCGAGCAGAAGTTTGAGCCCGCCCAACATCGGCCGCCCCGCGACGGTGGCGAGCGGGCGCAGAGGGAAGGACAGCCAGCCGGATGTTTCCTGGTGCGGCGCATGCACCAGTCGCCAGAGGTCTCCGGCGATCAGCAGTCCGGTGGGGACGCCTGTTTCACGCAACAGGCGTTCGAGGCGTTGGTGCGGCGTGGCCTCCCAGCCGGATAGCGCGCCGCGTTTGTCGGGATCGGTGCCGCCAGGAAGGTGTTGGACCAAAATCTGCCAACCGCCGCCGGGTTTCATGACGGCCCAGTCGGGACGGAGGTGGGTTTCGGCTTCGGGGACAAAGGCGCTGAGTTCGTCGGGTAGCTTCGGTCCACCGGGCGCGCCCGCGACTCGATTGGCGGGCCAACCCAGAATGGCTTCGGCGAAGCGCCAGGGGTCGAGAAGCGGGTCGAGAAGCGCGGGGCCGTCTTCGGTCAGCAGCAATTCGACTTCTTCGGTGTCGGCGCGGGTTTGCTCAGCCGGGACCAAACCGTGTTGAGACAGGACATGCGGGGCAACCACGAGGCCGACGGGTTGCACATGGCCAAGCCATTCGACATTGGGATCGTTCGCCATGGGATCAGCTCACCACCGGCCAGAGATAGACGAGGCCAACAGGTTCCAGCCGCGCGGCCCGGATCCGGTAGCCATCGCGGACGCGGTTCGGTTCAATGGCGATTTCATTGTCCAGGGATTGAAGCCGAGCCTCCCAATGCCGCCGATCCGCCCGTCTTTGCGCCCGTTCCGCGTCGGGGATGCCGGGAAGCGCAAGTTGCGGATCGTCGGGTTGCGCGACTTCCCGCGCGATGCGAGTGCGCTGGTTTTCCAGCAGGGTTTGAAGGGAGGCGCCTTCGGACTCGCCCCGATCGATCAGGTCTTGCTCAACTTCCAGACGGCGGGCGGCGGCGCGGCGTTCCAGTTCACCGATCAAACTCTGGGCGTCATCGGTGGCGGCGGCAGCGAGACGGGCGCGGATGGTGTCCGGCACCCGCCTGGGATCGCGCAACGCCGTTTCGAGTTGGCCCATGGTTGTGCCCTCACCATCCCGGCCCAGAGGGCGAAGAGGAACTTTTGCGCCGGTATGCGCGGCTTCCCGCCAGATCGCCGTCACCGGGATGATTTCTTCATGCAGCCGCGCCGCGCCAGCACCATAAAGCGCGAGGCGGCCGAGCAGGAGCACCCGCGGCTGCGCGCCCGGTCCCGCGACGATGCAGCAACGGGACAGGCTGTTCTGAAAGCCCTGGCTGGTGAAGCGCGCGAGCAAGCGGCGGATCAGCCGGTGCTCAAGGTGCAGTTGCACGACATCCGGCGCATCGGCGCCGTTTTCCAAAATCGCCGGGCGGAATGCCACGCGACGGAGGGTCGCATGAGCGCGATAATCCCGGAGACGCTCGTTGCGGGCCTTCCGGCGGATACGCAGATCATCGAACGCCTCGCCCCAGGTGCCGCCGGAGAAAGCGGGATCGTTCGGATCGAGGGTAAACAGGGGCACGCCCTGCACCGCGTCTTTCGGTGCCGTTTCGAGACTGGCACCCATACGTGAGAAGGCGAGACTCGCGACCTGCATCAATTCACTGGGCTTTACCCCAACCTTCAGGCTGGAGTTCTCCATCAGGCGGCGTAACTCATCGATATTCCGTGCTTCGCGAGCACGGCGGCGGATTGTTTCGTCATCCATTTCCTCCCGCGCCGTCGCGATGCCTGGCGCGTCGTTCATGTCCCGGATCGCCTGCGCCTGCGTCGTGGCCTCCCGGATGCCGGTGCGGTCGAGATCGTCCGAGATGCGGGCGGACAGAACTTGACCGGCGGAACCGAGTTGCGACGAAATCAGTTCGCTTTTCCGGACCAACGCCTCGAGAACGATATCCTCCGGGCGTTGGACATAGCGGAAGTAGCGGCAAAAGACCTGGGGGGAGGGCTGGAGCTTCCGGTCGATCCGCCCGTTGCGTTGCTCCAGCCGGGCCGGGTTCCAGGGCAGGTCGAAGTGCAGAAGGTCGTGGCACCGGGCCTGGAGATTGATCCCCTCGCGTGCCGCGTCAGTGCAAATGAGGATGCGGAGTGGCTCGGTCCGGGGATCGGCGTTGAAAGCGCGTTTCAGGTCCTCGCGCCGGTCGAGCGGGGTCAGGCCGATGAGATGCTCGATCCGGCCTTCGGTGTCGATGTCATGCAGGGCCTCGATCAGGCGGCGTTCGATCCAGACGCGGGTTGCTTCCCATTCGGTGAAAATGATCAGGCGCCGGTCGTTCCACGCGCCGTCCGATAGCATGTTGGCGCCTACCCAGTTCGCCAGCCACAAAAGGCGCGAATCCGGACGGGTTCGGTTCACCTCCGCGATTTCCATCATCGCATTGACCTGGGCGAGGAGCCCTGGACGGTCCGCCGTGCGGCTGATCGCGACGGTGGTCACGGCGTCGGCGGCATCGGTTTCGTCCGCCTCCGCCGGGTCATCATCGTCCTGACCCGGCGCGTGGATGAAATCGACGGCGGGCAGCGCTCGGGCTTCCTCGGTTTTCATGAGGCTGGCGCGGTGCGCGGTCAGCGTGCGGGCGAAGGCTTCGATCGAGGACAACAGACGCTTTTGCAGGCCGACAAACACCAGTTTGGCACGGGCGACTCGCTGTTCGCCGTCACGTGCGGCCTGGCCGATCAAGGAGTCGCCATAGGCTTCAAGCATGCGGGGGAGAGCCAGTTCGGGGCAGTCCGCTGGCAATCCGTCGATGGGGATGGCTTCTACCTTCCGTTCAGGGAACGCTTCGCCGAAGTGGCGGAGGTCGGATTTCAGCCGCCGGACCATGACCGGCTCAAGATCGCGAGGGCGCACCTTCACGCCACGGGTGAACCGCTGCGGGTCCAGCATTTCCAGCAGGGAGGAAAAGGAATTCGAATGGCCGTTATGTGGGGTCGCGGTGAGGAACAGCCGGTGCTCGAACCGCGGCGCGAGCGCACGGACGGCTTTGGTGCGTTGGCTATCCACGGCGTAGCGGGCGCCGTGCGATGGCGCGGCGTGATGGGCTTCATCCAGGATCAGAATGGCGCGCGGGCGGAACTCGCCCAGCAGGTCGCGCAGGCCGGACATGTAGGTTTCGTCCGCCATCAGGGAATGGGAGATAATGAAGCGGCTGCCGGTGGCCCAGGGATTGGCGGTGAAGCCTCGATCGCGACGGAGGTCGGCGAGGTGGTCGCGGTCCACAATGGTAAAGGCTAGGCCGAACTTGGTTTCGAGTTCGTCCTGCCACTGGCGGACCATGCCTGCGGGCGCAGCGACCAACGCGAAGTCGATACGGCGCCGGAGGAGGAGTTCGCGCAGGACAAGGCCCGCTTCCACGGTCTTGCCGAGGCCAACGTCGTCCGCGATCAGCAGATTCACCCGCGGCAGTAGAAGCGCCTTACGCAGCGGCAGCATCTGGTAAGGGTCGAGGCGAATACCCGCTCGGAAGGGCGCCTGGAGAAGATCACGGTCGGCCGCGCTGGCCGTGTTCCAGGTGATGGTATGGAGGTAGGCCGAGAAGGTTGCCGGGTCTTCGGGGGCACCGGCCAGGAGGGATGGCCAGTCATCTTGTTTCATGACCTCGGCGTCGAGTTCCGCAGGCCAGACAATCTCAACGATCTCGCCAAGGGCATCATCGTCTATCCCGGCCAACGTAACTGTTTCCAGGCCATCGCCGAGATCGCCCTGACCTTCGACCAGCCAACGGCGACCGCGGACCCGCACGAAATCGCCAACCTGGGGCTGCATGGGGAGCCAGTCCTCTCTGAAATCGCGGTTTCTCGGTCAATCGATGGTGACCGTCGAGGCGCCGAACGGCTCCGATTGACCGCCGTGCCCTGTCCGAGGGTGACCGTGGCGACCGGATCATCAACGGTCAATGCCTTCAATGAATAAGAATCATCCGCGCGTCGGGCGGATCACTCGGGGCGCCTTGGGCTGCTGGCGTCGGATCAACTGTTTCACGGCGAGACGGCTGAGACCAAGAGGGGTTTCGCGCCCCCCGACTCGTCCGCGTCTCATCTGTCTCATCGTCCACGTGAGACATGACAGTGAGAATCTCAACCGGATGTCGAAGTCATCTCATCAAGGTGGCGCCATAGGCTTCGGCATGAGCGCGTCGAGTAACCCTTGCCCCGGCCCGTCTTGAAGCCCGAGCCACCGCACAGGCTCGCGTTAACGCGCATTTACCGCCCCGTCTTGACCACCCGAACCGGAGACAGGTCCCCGAGACCGAACTGACGTTCGACGATGCGGCCCCTCACCAACGTGATCATATTTCCGATGGAGTACTCGGCGGCTGACAACTTCGAGTCCAGACGCTGGGGCACGGACCGCATTTCGAGACGAATATTTGTGCATTACCTGACACTGCCCATGCAAGAGTATGCAAAGCACTAACGATCGTGGGGTTGCAGTCACAAAAGGGCATTTTGTGGGGTTGAACGCCCGCTGTCCGCCAAAAACAAAATGTCGCGACTCGGCGCAATACCCGTAAATACCCGATGTTCCAGGTTGGCGTCGAATTCTCGGCGTCACGCCGAAAATCTCCGAGTGCCATTTGCAGACGGCACTCGGAGTGGAACTCGCCGAGCGAATCGGCGGAAGATCGAACCAGAATACCGAGGTATCCGATACGAGTAGGACCATTCTTTGAAGCGAATAGCAATAGGGAATCTCCTATTTTTTGGATCGGGTCCTTCGGCGAAAAGGACCGAAAATGAAAAGGTTATCAGGTCAATCATGGGTCTACACCCATGAAGCGGCGAAGGAAGCCAACGTGTGCAAGGCCACCATCGTGAACTGGTGTTTGCGCTATGGCGCTGGCCAGAAGGTCGGGGGGCGGTGGCGCATCGATCGCGACTCGCTTCACGGCATTTTGCTTGGGAATGCCCAGGGGGAGGTTCGGAATGAAGCGCGATAATCATCCCGGCCCCGTTCAGGCCGCTCTCTCGCCTCCCGAACAACGGAAGCCGATGGCGATGACCGTGGAACAGGCGGCTCGCACGGCCGGGGTTTCCCGGTCCACGATCTATCGCCTGTTCGACTCCGGGCAACTCGAGAAGCGGAAAGTGCGCAATCGGACGGTGATCCTCACGGCCAGCCTGGAAGCGTTGGTCATGGGGCAGCCGATCGCGAACACGCCCGCGGATCGCTGAACAACACAATTGGCCCGGGCAGGATGCGCCGGCGTCTCCGCGGTCTGGGCAAGCAACAACGTTGCATGCCTTCGACCGTGAAGACGTTGGCCGTCCGGCTTCCTACAGCGCGGAGTCTTCTTATCATGATGACGAACCAAGACTTGCTGATTTCGAAGGGAAAAGCCGACCCCAGGGTAAGCATGCGCCATCAAGGGTCGTTTTCCCCGATCTTTGTTACGTACCAGCCGAACTCCCAGCTGAACATCGTGAAGGAGGCGGTGTGATGGATGGTGCTGAACATTCGGTGAACTTCGACAGCGGCACCTCCATTTCCACCGTGATCGAAACGATGGGATCGTCCTGTTGCAATCCGGCATTCGATGGTCTCGAGAACGCAACTCGGTGGGTGGCCTGGCGCACCGAACCGCGCGGGAAGGAGGGCAAACTCACCAAGGTTCCGAAGAACCCCTTGACGGGGCACAATGCCAAGAGCACCGATCCGACGAGTTGGGGCACGATGCTGCAAGCTCAGGCTTCTGATCGCTGCGTCCAGAAACCCTCGCATGGCCCCCAAGGCATTGGCTTGATCCTCGGCGAGTGGCCTGACGGGCACGCGGTCGGCGGCGTCGATCTCGATGCGTGCCGCAACCCGTCTACAGGCAAACTCGAGCCGTGGGCGCGCGGGGTGCTGGAACTTCTGGACACGTACGCCGAGGTTTCGCCCAGCCAAGCGGGTGTGAAGGCGTTTTTTCGGTTGGAACCCGGCGCGGTCATGATCTTGCGTGCCATCGGCGCCCTGAAACCGGGTACTTTCGGCTGTTCGTTCAAGCGCGGCACTGGGTTGGATCATCCTCCGGCGATTGAGATTCACCTTGGCCACCGCTTCTACACAGTCACGGGTCTGAAAATACCGGGTGCCCGTGACCTGCTGCGCCTGGTGCCGAGCGATGTGCTCCGGGAGCTGATCAGTCGCATCGGTCCAGAATTTCGCACCGATGGTGATTCCATGCACGCCGGTGATCGCAGCGCGAAAGCGTTCCGACTCGCTATCAGGATGCGGGCTAACGGTGCCACCTTCGAAGCATTCAAACTGGCCCTTGATCATGCTCCCGAGTTAGCCGCCTGGAAGCGCGAAAAGGGCGACGCAAAAAACGAGCGCGAGCTTCGTCGGGCCTGGGACCGGGCTGGTGATCCCAATGCTTGGATTGAGCCCGATATGAGCGTGCTTCGCGCCGCCATTCAGCCCGCCCCGGCGCTGCCCTTGCACCTTTTCGGTGAGCATTGGGAAAAATGGATCACGCAAACAGCCGCGTCGGCTTCGTGTCCTCCGGATTATGTCGCGGCGCCTCTCCTTGCTCTGGCGTCAACACTGATCGGGCATGCGCGTTGGGCGATGGTTAACAGAGGCTGGCGGGAACCACCTCACCTGTGGGTGGGAGCCGTTGGCGGGAGTGGCGACGGCAAGACGCCAGGAGCATCCTGCCTGCTGGGAGAGGTGATTCCCGCGCTGGAGCGTGTGCTCACTGTTGGTTTTCCGGAAAAGCGCCGCCAATGGTTGGCGCAGCAGGAAGCGGTGGCGATTGCCCGCGAGCAGTGGAAAAAGGCGATCCGATCCCCGCGCAAGGGAGGTGAGCCGCCGCCCCTGCCGCCAAATTGTCCACCGGAGCCGATAGAGACCCGGCTCAAGATCAATGACACGACGATCGAGAAGGTCGCAGCCCTGCTGGCGGCGTCTTCCCCGAAGGGAATGATTTTGCTCCGTGATGAATTGGCTGGATGGCTGCTCGGAATGAACAATTATAATCTGGCAGGCCGTCAGTTTTGGTTAGAGGCGTGGAACGGTCACCCGTTTCAGGTTGAACGGCAGGCCAGCCCGGAGCCCATCAAAGTGCCAAGGTTGGCAGTCGCAGTCTATGGTGGGATCCAGCCTGATCGTCTTGCCGAATTGGTACGTGGGCCAAATGATGGTTTGTTCGCGCGCTTTATGTGGTTCTGGCCCGATCCGGTCCAGTTCACGATTGGCTCGGACACTGATCCAGTCTGGGCGATCAGGGCTCTCGGCTACTTGAACAGCCTCGCACTGCGAGCGGCCGCAGCCGGCGAAGGCGTCGAGCCCGAGTTTGTCCCTTTGATCCCTGAGGCCATGCCGCTCATGGAGACGTTCGGGCGCACTATGCAGTTGGCCGAGAGAGAAACTGCCGGTTTGCTCGCCGCGGCCTACGCCAAGGCACGGGGCCAGGCACTACGGTTGTCGCTCATCTTTGAGTTTCTTTGGTGGTGCGGTAACGGAGCGGAATCCTCGGCGCCCACCCTAATCAGCAAGGCCGCGTTCGCTGCCGCCGTCCAGTTCATGAACGATTACGTCCTTCCGAATGCCGAACGTGTTTATCACGGGGTGGGACTGTCCCCCGTGGATCGTAACGCCACCACGTTGGCGAAGTGGATCGTCAAGACAGCTGCGCAAGCTGTCCACGTTCGCACGTTGCTCAGGGAGGTCAGGTTACCTGGTCTGGCCTCCGCCGAAACCATCCACGACGCCGCCCATACTCTCGTTGACCTGGGTTGGCTGCGTTCTCCGGAGAGAGGGACCATTTTCGGGAAACGAGGGAGCATGGAGTACGCAGTTAACCCGGCTGTTCACACATGATGCGGTTGAGCGGTTCACGCGGCGGACGAGGTACATACTCGTCCGCGGCCGCAGCGAACAATACGCATCCAAGCCGCCTCAAATCGAACCAGCCAGGACCAACAAATAGTGTCAAAAGTGTCCGGAGTGTCACGGCTGCCCGGTTCGCTTTCGTCGTGGTCACTGCTTCCTGACGTGGAAAGCGATGTTCGGGTCCAAATTTTGCGCCAATGGTTAATGCGACCGAATTGTGATTCGCAGTCGTTAAAATACCGTCGGCGCCGAACTCCAGGGGTTTACCCTGTTCCCTTCGATTTCCCGGGTTTCGGATAATTCTCCCGGCGTACCGTCTTCATGTCAGGATGTGCCAGGGCAAGCCACTCCATAGGTGTAGGAAAAAGTGTAGGCTGGATGAACTCTCTCGGAATATTTATTCGATATTTCAATATGATAGGGAAGATCATCGGCGGACACCCCGTCCGCCAACACCGGTCCCTGATATGCCACTGAATTTACGCCGTTTTCCCCGGTGGGCGCCAGTAGCAACCGCGACTGGCAACGAGCCTCGGGCCGGGGAACGACATGTCAGGCTTGACCGGCCGGCGTTCCTTGTGCGGCAGCTTCCTCGGGCGACAACACAGCGATACCGAATGGCCGGAAATGCTTGGTGTTGCGGGTAACGATGACCAGTTCATGGGCTGCGGCGATCCCGGCAATCACGGCGTCGGCCATGCCGGGGTCGTGACCGGCCGCCAGCGCCTTCGCTTCTAGCCGCCCGCCGGTTGCGGCGGCCTTTGCATCGAAGGCAACGATTTTATCATCGTATGTGGAGACAAGGCCTCCGAGCCATGCTTTCAGGCTCGCGGCCTTCGTCGTTGCCCCCTTGCTGTCGAGGAGGGCAATTCCCTTCTCGATCTCATGGATGGAGACGACCGACAGAAATAGCCGGCCATCGGCGTCCATGCGGTCCAGCCAAGTAAGGAATTCGGCGGATGCTTCCGACTTCGACGGCGCCAGCATGGAGACGATGTTGGTGTCGAGAAGGAAGCCGCTCAAAGTGCGACATCCCGCGATGGTTTGCGATTGCGCGGGAATTCTCCGCCTGGGAACGTTTTGAGGTAGCCGACAAGGCCCGCCCGTTTGCGTTCGAGCGCCTTGCGGGCGATCTGCGCCACCTCCACCGACACCAGCGCGGCAACCGGTTTGCCGTGGCGGGTGATGGTCACGATCTCTCCTTTCATGGCTTCATCGACGAGGCTGGAAAATCCGGCCTTGGCGTCTCTGAGGTTGATGGTCGGCATGTTGCGCCTCCGTATGTGGGCATTAGTGACCACATTTAATCCATTGGTGCGCGGATTTCAACGCGGATTGCGACCGCTGGGGGGGCGGTCTTCGGGCACGCACCATGGATCGGAGGGGCGTCGAACGATTGTTTGAATACTTCCATCTTGGGTTGTGTAGGTGGGCGGGATCGCGGGTGCGTCGCTACGTTGCGGGGTTGGCGCCCCATCGGTCGATGTCGGATTTCCGCCCGTCCGCGCCGTTGAGGCCGAAGCAACTCGGGCAGCTTGGCCGTAGTGCTATGGCCAGTCAGCGCAGCTAGCGCCCGACTCGCTAGGAAATACCTGCCCTACAGATATGCGGCATACTTATGCCTCGCGATTTGTAGAATTCATACAACAGCGATTCTACGCGTCGATCGGTAGCGGGGCCGAGACATATTCTGTATATTGGCCAAGTTGGTGTGGTCGTCCCCCAATTTGGAATGGGCACGTCGAGGTACGAAACCATCTCACTGCCCCGTTGGCGCACCGCGTGGCATGTCGATTTCGTAATCTTATCCACTTTCGCATGGAGAAAAATCCTGAATTCCTTTTCATTACTATAGTTTTCGTGCTTGAACATGCTGGATACCCAATATACATGCGTCACCAACATTTTGATATCGTCAAATTTATCTCTAATATAGATATCTAGTATTTCCCCGATAATATCTTTTATCCCGCAACCGTAGGTCATGGGACAAAAAAACAGACCGGCCTCGTGGCCAAAAAGCAGCCCAGTATTATCGCTGATAAAACTTTTAAGCGCCGTAAAATCAAACGCTCGATTCGAGAATCCTAGAGCAAGTCCCCGCCCCTCGTCGGCATACTGGTTCCAATGCGTAGAATCATGATCGCTGCATGTAAAATTTGGGTCGCGAAAACTAAAACTGGCACTGTAAAACCGGAAATTATTCGCCACACTATCCGCATATTTTCGAAAATTATCGGCGTCCTCCTTCTTTAACATTTTCCGACAGAGTTCCTCCGCGATTATTATTCCGAACTCAATTTCCGCGCGATCGTTCAAGTGGGCTCGTTCGGTCATCCAAAGTCGGCCGGATTTCAGTATTCCAAATGCACCTTCTACACTAGTGTAGTGAAATACCCCAGGCAAATTGCCATTGACCGAGTCGATATGCTTCTGGATCGGGGAATACAATGCACTGCCTACCATCGGAATCTCCCGTTTTTTGACTTACACGCAAACCGATCCATCGAACGCGATCCCTGCCCCCCTTTTTGTAACGCGCCACGGACCAATTGTAAATCGAATTGGCCGCACGCTTGAGAACACCGAAGACGAAACGAGAGGGTTGCCCGACACCGCCTCCAGTGAGATCGTCAAGCGTGAGTACCATCCAAAGCACCAGACCCATTGAACCTCGACGATTCGGACGGCCAGCAGTTGGTAACATATCGAGCATGGTATCGAGATATTTTTGCGACCAGTTATTCCTAGGACAGACGGTCGGACTCCAAGACAGTCCCTCGTATTTTTTGCCGCTTATTTCCGCTCGGCACATGCTTATTCTGTCGGCGGCGCCAGACCTAGCGATCGCAGTCTTCTATCGACTTCGTCTTCTACCATTTTGCGCATTTTCTCTTCTGCGTGCCACCGTTGTATACGCCTCAAAAATGTTATTTGCAAAATAAATGCGCCGGCCATTGTGGCCGAGAATGCTCCGGCAATGTCCCAAAATGTCGGTCGAGCGAAGAATAACATGAGTCCGACTATGACGCACGCCAAATTTACGAACCAGAATGAAAATAGATAATACAGACCTTCTCTGTCATTGTAATAATTTTTCGGAAGGACCATAATTTGGCTCCAATGCCACGGCCACAATACTAAACCGTAAGCCCACATTAATGCGGGAACAATAGCTGCCTGCCTTGTTATCTGCCCGGTGCAAACCCACGTTGCCCCAACGCACCAAATAATCACGATCGAATATCGGTATGCAGTTGAAAGGGTTGGCCCCCAAAACCCGCCTATCTCAAAACCCTTCTCAGCGGGCGCCATAACCCCAGGGCTCCGTATAAGCGACATACCACAAAACAGCGTCAGCAAGCCGAAGCGGATCGCGTCCCATTGACCGAGGAGAGAGAGCCATGTCCCAGCCACCACCAAGCCGACCGAACTTACCAGAACATCGAAATATATTAGGAACACGGTTAATAAAGCCAACGCAGACTCCTCCGCAGAGATCCGCACATGCGACGCAATATCACCATTGCAGCGCGACCCGCGTCCACGCCCATGCAACGAGAGGGGGAACGCACGCTTTTCGCATCCAGCATTTCAAGAACAACCGCCACATCGCGATCGGCCGTGGCGTCCCGTAGGGGATTCGAACCCCTGTCGCCGCCGTGAAAGGGCAGTGTCCTGGGCCTCTAGACGAACGGGACAGGCCGGTCCCGAACCGCATCGGCTCGGGAGGCCGCTTGGTAGCCGAGGGCGTCGCGACGGTCAACCCGCCTTTCACGCCATCGCCGCGTCGGAGATGAAAAACCCCGGCGCGACCGATCCGTTCCATTCCTCGGCACGCAGATTTCCCGCCAAATGCAGCGGCAATCCCTCCCGGCTCAGCAGCGCATCCGACAAAGCCCCGTCCCTGGCGCGGAACAGCATGGCTTTCAGGCGCGGGCCGCCGCCCTCCCCCTCGACGAAGGCGCGGATCGTGTTGCCTTCTTTGCCGACCCGATCGGCGCGCAGCACGCGGGCGCGTTGCAGAACCAAGGTGGGTTCCTCGTTCCCCGCGCCGAATGGGGCCAGGCGTTCGAGCTGCCTCGCCAGCGCGACCGTGGCGCCTTGGACGGCAAGACCGCCTTCGACCGACAGGTCGGCGGCGCCGGGAAGGGCGGACGCGGCGGCCAGACGCTCGTTCAGGAAGGCCCCGAAATCGGCCAACCGATCCGCCGGGAGGGAGAATCCAGCCGCCATCGCATGCCCGCCGCCGGTCGCCAGGATGCCCGCCTGCCGCGCCGCAATCACCGCCGCCCCCAAATCGATGCCGGTGACCGAGCGGCCGGAGCCTTTGGCCAGACCGGCGGCAATGCCGGCGACGCAGGACGGGCGGTTGAAGCGTTCCTTGATGCGTCCGGCGACGATCCCGACCACGCCGGGGTGCCAGGACTCGCCCGCAACCAGCAACGCCGCGTTGCCTGCCGCTGCCTGACGCTCGGCCTCCGCCAGGGCGGTTTCCAGCATCCCAGCCTCCACCTCCTGCCGCTGGCGGTTGACGCTGTCCAGCCGCTCGGCCAGCGCTAGGGCTTCCACCCGCTCCTCCGACAGCAGCAGACGCAGACCCATATCGGCCTCGGCGATGCGGCCGGCGGCGTTGATGCGCGGGCCCAGAGCAAAGCCGCAGGTGAAGGTGGACAGCTTGTCCTTGGCCTGGGTGACATCCAGCAGCGCGGCGATCCCCGGTCGCTCCCGCCGAGCCATGATTTTCAGCCCCTGGCAGACCAGCGCGCGATTGACCCCGGTCAGCGGCATCACGTCGCAGACCGTTGCCAGCGCGACGAGATCCAGCAGCGCCATCAAATCCGGCTCCCGCGTGGCGACGAAATGGCCGGCTTTGCGCAGCACCCGCACCGTCGCAACGGCGGTCAGGAAGGCGATGCCGGCGGCGCACATGGTGCCCAGGCCGGATTTGTCGTCCAGACGATTGGGATTGACGGTCGCCAGAATGGGCGGGGTCGCCCCCTCCGACTTATGGTGATCGAGGACGATGGCATCCGCCTCCCCCCGAATTTCCGCCAGCGCGCCGGCCGCAGCGGTGCCGCAATCGACGCAGACGATCAGCCCGGCGCCGCGCTCGACCAGACCGCGCAAGGCGGGGCCGTTGGGGCCGTAGCCCTCGGTCATGCGGTCGGGCACATGGTGGTAGACAATGCAGCCGAGGCCACGCAGCAAGGTCGTGATCAACGCGGCGGAGCACGCCCCATCCACATCGTAGTCGCCGAACACCCCCACCGTTTCGCCATGCTGCACCGCTCGGGCCAACCGGTCGGCGGCGCGGTTCATGTCGATCAGGACCGAGGGATCGGGCAGCAACGCCCGCAGCGTGGGTTCGAGGAAGTCGGCAGCGGTATCGAGGCCGATGCCGCGGGCGGCCAGCAGGCGGCCCACGATTTCCGGCAGATCGAGGCGTTGGGAAATGCCCAGCGCCACCCGATCTTCCCCGGTGCGCCAGACCCAGCGCCGGCCGCCCAGGCTGCGGGCGACGCCGAACGCCGGTTCTGCGATCAAGTGGCGGTCCAGGTTTTGACGGCGAAGTTATGGTGCCCTTCGATGTAGCGCACGGTGCCGGATGCGCTGCGCATGACCACGGAATGGGTGATCGCGCCGCCGCCGAAGCGCTTGATCCCGCGCAGCATCGGGCCGGATGTCACGCCGGTCGCGCAGAACATCACATCGCCCTTGGCCATGTCCTCGCAGGTGAACACCCGGCGCGGATCGGCGTGCCCCATCGATCGCACCCGAGCGATCTGCGAGTCGTCCTCGTACATCAGGCGGCCTTGGATTTGCCCGCCGACGCAGCGCAGCGCCGCCGCCGCCAGAACCCCTTCCGGCGCGCCGCCGGAGCCGAGATAGATGTCGATCGGCGAATCCGGCATCGTGGTGGCGATCACCCCAGCCACGTCGCCGTCGGAGATCAGCATGATCCGCGCCCCGGCTTCGCGGCATTTGGCGATGATTTCGGCATGGCGATCGCGGTCCAGGATGCAGGCCACGAGGTCCGACACATCGCATTTCTTGGCGCGGGCGAGGCTGCGCAGATTGTCCCCGACCGAGGAATCGAGGTCCACCACACCCGCCGGCAAGCCGCCGCCGACCGCGATTTTATCCATATAGATATCGGGCGCATGCAGGAAATTGCCGCGCTCGGCCAAGGCCACGGTGGCGATGGCGGAGGGGCCGCCCTTGGCGGTCAGGGTGGTGCCTTCCAGCGGATCGACGGCGATATCCATGGCCGGTCCGCCGGCCCCCACTTTTTCGCCGATGAACAGCATCGGGGCCTCATCCATTTCGCCTTCGCCGATGACCACGGTGCCATCGATATCCACCGCGTCGAACGCCTTGCGCATGGCTTCCACCGCCGCGCCATCGGCATCGTTCTTCTTACCCAGGCCGATCCAGCGGGACGCGGCAAGCGCCGCAGCTTCGGTGACCCGCACCAGTTCGAGGGCGAGGTTGCGGTCGGTAGCGGTCGGCATGGGCGGTTCCTTCGGCTTGATCGGTCGATTGTTCGAACGACCTTAACACGGCTTGGCGCCGGGGCGGAGAGCCGAATCGTCGCGCGCCGCGCGCGCGCCTGTATATCGAGCCACCGCGCGCCCACCGACATCCGTTGGCAAAATCCCGTCGGGGTTGACTCCGCCCGCCCCGGCTTACACCGTCCGCGACCGTCTTCGCCGCCAAGGACCGCGCACGCATCATGACCCCATCGGACGCCGCATGGCGGCAAATCGTCTCCGCTTTGCAGGCCTCGGGGCATAAGGCCGGGCTCGCGATTACCGGTGGCGGCAGCGGGGCGATCGGGGCGTTGCTCCGGGTGCCCGGCGGGTCCCGCCTGCTGGTCGAAGCGCAGGTGCCATACGACGAACAGGCGCTCGCGGCCTATCTCGGCTTCGTGCCGACCCAGGCCAGCAGCGCCGACACCGCGATCGCCATGGCACACAGCGCCCGCGCCCGAGCCGCAGCCTTCGTGCCGGCCGACAGCAACCCAGTCGGGCTCGGGGCCACGGCAGCGCTGGTCAGCGACCGGCCGCGCCGGGGGGAGCATCGGTATCACATCGCCTTCGCCAGCGCCGACGGGGTTGCCCATTGCACCGGCGTGTTCGCCAAAGGCCGGCGCGATCGCGGCGGGGAGGAAGACCTCGTCGCCCATTCGATCGTGCTGTTCATGGCGCGGGCCTGCGGGGTGGATGCGCCCTCGGCCCGCGCTCTGCTCGATCCCGACGAATATTACGCCGAAACGACGATGGCCGCCGCTGCGGCGTTCGATCGTCTGGTGGCCGGCACGATCGAGCGCGCAACGGTGCGGCCCGACGGGCAGGCGCTGCTGTCCGAACCGCCGCCGGCCCTGGTCATGCCCGGGTCCTTCAACCCCATCCACGACGGCCATATCGCCCTTGCTCGGGTCGCCGAGGCTCTGCGCCGACAGCCGGTGGCCTTCGAAATCTCGGTCGCCAATGTCGATAAGCCGCCGCTGAGCGCAAGTGCGGTGCGGGAGCGGGTGGCACAATTCGCCGGCAAGGCGACGGTGGAACTGACGCGGGCGCCGACCTTCCTGGAAAAATCGCGCCTGTTCCCGAACGCCACCTTCGTCGTCGGGGCGGACACGGCGGAACGTCTGGTCGCGCCACGCTATTACGGCGACGACATCGCGCGGATGCATGCAGCGCTGGAGGCGATGCGCCAAGCGGGGAATGCGTTTCTGGTGGCGGTGCGGGTGGATGCGGCGGGACAAGTGCGGGGCTTGAGCGATATTGCGATCCCCGGTCGGTTTGCCGCTATGTTCAGCGAAATCCCCGAGGAGGCGTTTCGCTTCGACACATCCTCCACCGCGATACGGGCGCGCGACCGGGACCGGTAGCCCTGACGTCGTTCGAAGCAGGTTTGCGCTGTCGCGCGACGGTCATGCTTGCCGATGCCGCCCCTCCGGTCTAGAAGCCCGCACCATTTCCCATCGCGAGAACGAGCGTACCCATGAAACAACAGGCCAACCTGATCCGCGCCGGCCAGGTGATCGAGCACGACGGCAACCGCTGGACGGTGCTGAAGCAGCAGATCATCAGCCCCGGCAAAGGCGGCGCCTTCATCCAGGTGGAGATGCGCAACCTTAAAACCGGTAACAAAACCAACGAACGTTGGCGCACCGCCGACACCGTCGAACGGCTGACGACGGACAACAAGGAATACACCTTCTCCTACATGGACGGCACCAATCTGGTGCTGATGGATCCGGAGACGTTCGAAGAACTGCACGTCGCCGCCGATCTGATGGGCGACGCCGCCCCGTTCCTGCAGGATCAGATGACGCTAGAACTCGATCTGGTCGAAGGGGAGCCGGTGGCCATTCACCTTCCCGCCTCCGTCGTGCTGGAAATCGTCGAAGCCGATCCGGTAGTCAAAGGTCAGACCGCCGCTTCGTCCTACAAGCCCGCTTTGCTGTCGAACGGTGTGAAGACGCTGGTGCCGCCCTTCATCGAAACCGGGGAACGCATCGTGGTCCGCACCGAGGACGGCAGCTACGTGGAACGTGCCAAGAACTGAGCCGAAACCGCGTCATGGCCGACCCGGGGGCCGCCATGGTGTTTCGATACCAGCCGACCGAACCTCTGACTCTCATGCAAGCGGTCGGTCGGCTGGTATCCTCTCGATTTCGCGCCCAGCCGCCACGCCAACCCTGCGCGCATACCGGTCGGCCGTTCGGCCAACCGGTATCTTTTTGCTTTCGCGCCCAGCCGCCACGCCAACCCTGCGCGCATACCGGTCGCCCGACCGGTATTTCAGTGCCGCACGCTTGCAAGGACCTCAATCATGGCGTTCCGCCTGTCCCCGCATCTGACCGTCATGGCCAACGCCGCGCAGAAGGCCTCCAAACGCCTGCTGCGCGACTTTGCCGAGGTCGAACAACTCCAGGTCAGCATCAAAGGCCCGTCCGATTTCGTGTCGCAGGCCGATCTGCGCGCCGAACAGACCCTGCGCGAGGAACTCAATAAAGCGCGGCCCGGCTATGCCTTCCTGATGGAGGAATCGGGCGAATCCGGCTCCCCCAACTGGGCTTGGCGCTGGGTGGTGGATCCGTTGGACGGCACGACCAATTTCTTGCACGGCATTCCGCATTGGTGCATCAGCCTCGCGCTGGAACGCCGCCTGCCCGACGGCACCTCGGAAATCGCGTGCGGCCTGATCTACGCCCCCACGACGGACGAAATGTTCTGGGCCGAAAAAGGCACCGGCGCCTTCGTCAACGAACGCCGCATGCGGGTGTCCGCAAGGCGCGAGATGTCGGAAAGCGTGTTCGCAACCGGCATTCCCTTCGGCGCCGTGTCGATGCCGCGACGGCAGGCGTTCAGCCGCACCCTGGCCGCAATCATGCCGCAGGTCGCCGGCGTCCGCCGCTTCGGTTCCGCCGCACTGGATCTGGCCTGGGTCGCGGCCGGTCGGTACGAGGGCTACTGGGAACTCGGCATCAAGCCCTGGGATATCGCGGCGGGCATGCTGATGGTGCGCGAAGCCGGCGGCTACGCGACCGATGTCGGCGACGGCGATCCCCGCGACACCGCCGCGATCGTGGCGGCGAACCCGCACATGCACCCGAAACTGCGCCGGATCGTGATCGACGGCACCACCCCGCCACCCCGCGCCTGAACCAGCCGCCCGATCCCGATGCGAACGGATCGCGATCTAAAGCACGATGACCGAAGGTGGAATCACCGAAGGTCTGAATCGCGCGAACAAGCAATAGGTTAGATCGCGAGACATGAGCGAGAGCGAACGCTTCGCGATCTAATACCCGATAATCGTGTTGCTATGTAGAACAAAATATGAACATACTTCGGTCATGCCCGAACCGAACCCAACACGCGCCGTCACGGAAGACGAACTGATCGAATCCCTCGCCTTCGCCCTGCGCTACGAAGGGCGCAAGCGGGTGCATCACGCCGACGATACCATGGCACGCATTACCGCCGAACGGCTGGTGCGGCACCTCCGCGGTTCGGGGTTTACGGTGGTGAAGGACCCCGATGCCCGCGCGCCCAGCACCTGATCGGGCCGGTCAGGCAGGGTAACCGCGATGTATGTCGAATTGCAGGTCACCACTAACTTCTCCTTCCTGCGCGGCGCATCCGGCGTGGACGAGCTTTTCGCCCAGGCCGCCATGCTCGGCTTCAAGGCCATGGCGATCGTCGATCGCAACAGCGTGGCCGGGATCGTGCGGGCGCATCTGCGCGCGCGGGATGCCGGGGTACGAGCGATCCTCGGCTGCCGGCTGGATTTGGCCGACGCGCCGCCGATCCTGGTCTATCCGATGGACCGCGCGGGCTGGTCGGGGCTGTGCCGGTTGCTGACATTGGGCAAGGGGCGGGCCGGCAAGGGCGGGTGCACGCTGTATTGGGCGGATGTGGCGGCGCAGGCACAGGGGCTGGTGGCGGTGCTGTGCGATCTGCCGCCCGAGGCAACGGAACCGCCAACCGCCCCCGGCCGGGTTGCTTTCGACCTCGCCCGGTTCCGCACCGCCTTCCCCGATCGCGGCTACATCGCGCTGACCCTGCGCCGCCGCCCCAACGACGCGATCCGCCTGCGGCAAACCGCCGATCGCGCCCAACGCGCGAAAATCCCCACCGTCGCGACCGGCGATGTGCTGTACCACACCCCCGAACGGCGCATTCTCCAGGATGTGCTGACCTGCATTCGGGAAAACACCGCGATCGATCGCATCGGCTTTCGGCGCGAACGCTCCGCCGATCGCGCCCTGAAGCCGCCAGCCGAGATGGCGCGTCTGTTCGCCGCCTACCCCGAGGCCCTGGCCCGTTCGATGGAAATTGCCGATCGGTGCCGGTTCTCGCTGGACGAACTGCGCTACCAGTATCCGCACGAGGTCCGCTTTCCCGGATTGACCGCGCAACAGACGCTGGAACGGCTGACCTGGGACGGCGCGGCGAAACGCTATGGGGATTCGGTGCCGGACACCGTCGTCGCCCAGCTCCGGCACGAGCTGCGGCTGATCGACGAACTCGCCTACGCCCCCTATTTCCTCACCGTCGACAGCATCGTCCAATTCGCTCGTTCCCGCCACATCCTGTGCCAAGGGCGCGGCTCCGCGGCCAATTCCGCTGTCTGCTACGTGCTGGGGATCACCTCGATCGACCCCACCCGGTCCGGCCTGTTGTTCGAGCGTTTCATCAGCGCCGCGCGCAAGGAACCGCCCGACATCGACGTCGATTTCGAGCACGAGCGCCGGGAAGAAGTCATCCAATGGATCTACGACACATACGGCCGCGCGCGGTCGGCGCTGTGTGCGACCGTCATCCGCTATCGCGGCCGGGGGGCGGTACGCGATGTCGGCAAGGCGTTGGGCCTGCCCGAGGACGTCACCGCCGCGCTGGCCGGGCAGATGTCGCATTGGGGCGATCGCGACGATCTGTCCGAACTGCACTTCAACCAGGACGATCGGCGGTTGCGGCTGACGATGGACCTCGCACGCACGCTGATCGGGTTTCCTCGGCATCTCTCGCAGCATCCCGGCGGCTTCGTGCTGACGCAGGACCGGCTGGACGATCTGGTGCCGATCGAGCCCGCCAGCATGGCGAACCGCCAGACCATCGAGTGGGACAAGGACGACATCGACGCCCTCCGCTTCATGAAAGTCGATGTCCTAGGCCTCGGCATGCTCGGCTGCATGCGCCGGGGGTTCGATCTGCTGAGGCAGCACCGGGGCGTGAACATCGACCTCGCCGGGGTGCCGCCCGAGGACCCCGCGACCTATGCCATGATCCGCAAAGCCGACACGATCGGCACGTTCCAGATCGAATCCCGCGCCCAGATGTCGATGCTGCCGCGGCTGAAACCGCGCACCTTCTACGACATCGTCATCCAGGTCGTGATCGTCCGCCCCGGCCCGATCCAGGGCGACATGGTGCACCCCTATCTGCGCCGCCGCGAAGGGTTGGAACAGGTCGATTACCCCACCCCCGAACTGCGCCGCGTCTTGGAAAAAACCCTGGGCGTGCCGCTGTTCCAGGAGCAGGCGATGCAGATCGCGATCGTCTGCGCCGGCTTCACCCCCGATGAGGCCGACGCCCTGCGCCGCAGCATGGCAACGTTCAAATTCACCGGCGGCGTGCACCATTTCCACGACAAAATGATCGCGGGGATGCGCGAGCGCGGCTACACGGCGGACTTCGCCGAACGCACCTTCTCCCAGATCGAGGGGTTCGGCAGCTACGGCTTCCCCGAAAGCCACGCGGCCAGCTTCGCGCTGATCGCCTATGCCTCGGCCTGGTTGAAATGCCACCACCCCGACGTGTTCTGCTGCGCCCTGCTGAACGCCCAGCCGATGGGGTTCTACGCGCCGGCCCAGATCGTGCGCGATGCCCGCCTGCATGGGGTGGAGGTGCGGCCGGTCTGCGTCAATGCCTCGGCCTGGGATTGCACCCTGGAACCCTGCGCCGGGCGCTATCTGGCGGTGCGCATGGGGTTGCGGATGGCGAAGGGGTTGCATAGCGGGGATGCCGATACGATCGTCGCCCGGCGCGGCACGCGGGCCTATCGGTCGATCGAGGACGTGCACCGCCGCACCGGCGTGCGGGTCTCCAGCTTGGAGAAACTGGCAGAGGCCGACGCTTTCCGCGCGCTTGGGCCGGGTATTGGGGGGATGGGGGGCCTCGCGCGGCGGGATGCGCTCTGGGCCATTCGCGGCCTGTCCGACACGCGCTTACCGCTGTTCGATGGGCCGTTATTCGATGGGCCTTTGGTCGATGGGCCTCTGGTCGATGGGCCGTTATTCGACGGGTTGGGCGTCGAAGCCGATGCGCCGGTCCCGCTGGTGCCGATGACGGCCGGCCGCCAGGTCGTGGAAGACTATCGCGCCACCGGCCTCAGCCTCCGCCGCCACCCCGTCGCCTTCCTCCGCTCGGCATTGACCCGCCGCAGCATCGTGCGCTGCGCCGATCTGGACACCGCCGCCGACGGCAAGCGGCTGACGGTCGCGGGCATCGTGCTGGTGCGCCAGCGCCCCGGCAGTGCGCGCGGGGTGCTGTTCGTCACCCTGGAAGACGAAACCGGGCATGCCAATCTGATCGTCTGGCCGCCCTTGTTCGAGCGGCAGCGGCGGCTGCTGCTGTCCGCCAGGATGCTGGGGTGCCGAGGCAAATTGCAGCGCGAAAGCGGCGTCGTTCACGTCATCGCCGACGAGTTGACCGATCTATCCGACCTGTTGCAAAGCGTCGGGGAACAAGAGCTAGAACATTTTCCCGCCCGCGATATCCATGTGCGATCCAGCCGTGGGATCAAGGTTCCAACACGGGATTTCCGATAGTCGTGCCCCCGGCGTCCGCCAGATACAGTGCCAGCACCTCGTCCGCCGGCCCGTCCGCTCGGACAATGCCTTGTTCCAACCAGATCACCCGGGTGCACCAGGTGCGGACGATTTCCAGCGAATGGGTAGACAGCACCAGGATATCGGCACCGCGCACCAGCTCCTCCAACCGATGGCGGGCTTTTTCCATGAAATTGGCATCGCCGGCGAGGAACCATTCGTCCATCAGCAGGATTTGCGGCCGGATCGCGGTGGCCAGAGCGAAGCCGAGGCGGACGACCATCCCGGCAGAATAGGTGCGCACGGGGAGATCGAGGAAATCGCCGAGTTCGGCGAATTCCGCCACTTCCTTTTCCAGACGCGGCAGCACCGCTTTCGGCAGCCCGTTGAACAGGCCGCGCAGCATGATGTTCTCCCGCCCGTTCATGTCGATGTTCATGCCGAGGGAGGTATCGAGCAGCGCGTTCAAGCTGCCATGGACGCTGACCCGCCCCATCACCGGCTCGTAAATCCCGGCGAGGGTGCGCAGCAGGGTGGTCTTGCCCGCGCCGTTGGACCCGACCAGCCCGAGGCGATCACCGGAGCGCAGGGTGAAGCCGACATTGTTCAAGGCCCGCACCACCGTGCGGTGCTGCTTGTCCTGGCCGAGCCGACCGGTGGCGGCCATGGCGACGGTTTTTTTGAGGCTGCGGGAGCTGCCGTGGTACAGCGGGAAGAAAACGGAGACGCCTTCGACCTCGATCTTGGGTTCGATGCTCATGGTCAGACCCAGAACGCCACGCGGCCGCGGGCTTTCACGAAGAAGGTCCAGGATACGGCGCAGATCAGCGCGCTGAACAGGGTCGCGCCGGCCCAGGCCCGCCACGACACGGGATCGGCGAGCATGGGGCCGCGCACGACCTCGATCATATCGTAGAGGGGATTCAGCGGCAGGTATTTCTGGTAGGCGCCCAGTTGCTCCGGCTTCCAAATAACGGGCGTGACGAAAAATGCGATTTGCATCAGGCTGTTGACGATCGGGGTAATGTCGCGGAAGCGGGCGCAGAGGCCGCCCAGCAGCAGCGTGAGCGCGAGCCCGTCGCATATCCACAGCGCCATGCCGGGCACCACCAGCAGCCCGTGCCAGCCGGGCCAGATGCGGAAGATCGCGAACACCACGACGATGACGATGACATTGTGTGCGAGGACCAGCAGATTGCGCACCACCGCCCGCATGGCGAATACGAACATCGGCATCCGCACGGATCGAATAAGGCCGACCATGTCGGTGAAGGTGGCGCATGCCTCGGCCACGACGGTGGCCATGAACGCCCAGAGCACCTGCGACAATGCCAGGAACGGCAGGTATTCCTGCAAATCCATCTTGAACAGCTTGGAATACAGGAAGCCCAGCATCCCCACCATGACGCCGGTCGAGATCGTCAACCACAGCGGCCCCAGCATGGACCCGCGATAGCGCAGGCGAATGTCGAGCCAGGCGAGGGTGAACGCCAGCCGCCAGAGCGAGGCGCCGTCGCGCAGATCGTCGATCGCATGCCGATTGCGAACGGCAAAGGACTGGCCGGCCTGAAATTCCAGGACTGCGTTGCGTGCGACGGGGGTGACGGCTTGGTTCATGCGGCGCGGCCGATACCCTATCCCCCCCCAAACGGCAACAGGGCGACGCGATCGGGGCCCCTGGAACGGCCGGAACGCTAACGCGCGGCCAGCGTTGCTCGTTCCCCTCGCCCGACGGCGACGGCGACGCCCGGGCGCAAGACCGGGTCTGCGGCCTGCACCACCGCCAAGGTGGCGCCGTCGTCGGTGCGCACGACATATTCCATACTGCCGGGCGGCGCCGATTGGCCGGCCGGCAGCGAGGTGCCGGCGGACACCGAGCGGACGGTCAGAATAACGCCCAGAAGGCCGCTTTTCGCGGTTGCCGAGGGGTTACCCTGGGCGCCGATCTGCGCTGCCTCGCGCCCGGCCGGTGCAGCGCAGCCAGCGATGGCGACCCCGACGAAGGCCATCGCCGCAGCCCTGGTTGCCATGTCCCAGCCGCACATCGCCCATCCCATTGTCGCACCCCTTATTCGGACCGCCGCACTTACCGCCGTCCTCGGCCCCGCCCCGCCGAGCACAGCCCGAGTCAACCCGAGTCGGCCCGATAATCGCACAATCCGACCCTTGCAGAAAACTATGCTTTGGGATAATGGCTTAGCCGGTTTTGCTGACCGATTACCTCAGCAATGCTCTGGCCCTGCCGATCGCTGCGCATGGCCGGGTAACTGGGATCGCCTGGCCTTGCGGCCGCGCCATGACGGAGACAACCCGCCGATGAACCGACCGCACCGCAATCTCGCCCCGCTCCGGGCCGTCGGAGCCTTGTTCGCGCTCGGACTCCTGGCCGCCTGCAGCCATAGCAACAACGTGTCGTCCGGCGCCCAATCCGCCCGATACGCCTCCCACGCACGCGGCAACTACGCTGCCCCCGGCTCCGCCGAAGACCCCTGGGGTCCGTATATCCACGAAGCCTCCGCACGCTTCGATGTGCCCGAACCCTGGATCCGCGCCCTGATGCGCGTCGAGTCCGGCGGCAAGGAATATATCAACGGCAAGCTGGTCACATCCAGCGCCGGCGCCATGGGCCTGATGCAGGTCATGCCGGGCACCTACGACGAGCTGCGGCAACGCCACAACCTCGGCGACGATGCCTACGAGCCGCACGACAACATCATGGCCGGCGTCGCCTATATGCGGGAAATGTACGACATCTACGGCGCCCCCGGGTTCCTCGCCGCTTACAATGCCGGCCCGGCCCGGCTGGACGACTATTTGTCCAACAACCGCCCGCTGCCCGACGAAACCCGCCGCTACGTCGCCATGATCGGGCCGCATCTGCAAACCGCCTCGCCGAAAATGCGCTCCCCCGCCGAGGCCTACGCGCTGAACGAATTGCCGATCCGCATCCCGCCGGGCACCCGCTACGGGCGCAACGCGCAATACGCGTCGAATGGCAACGGCCGCATGCCCGTCGTCGCCCCCGTCGCGATGGCGCAACTGCCCGCCCCCGCACCCATCCCCGTCGAACCGGTGCGCCTAGCCCCGCCGCCGGAACCGCCGCGCACCACCCTCGCCGCTGCACCGACGCCGAGCCGCTTCGCGCTGATCGGGTCGGCGCGGGCGGCAGAACCGATCCCGTTCCGCCGCCCGTCGGGTGAGACGACGGGGCAATGGGCGATCCAGGTTGGCGCTTATGCCAATCAGGGACAGGCGCAATCCGCATTGGGCATCGCCCGGGAACATGCGCGCGCCGAACTCGCCGCCGCCCACCCCTATGTCGGCGCCGTCCATCAGGCGCGGGCAACCCTATGGCGGGCGCGCCTGACCGGCCTGTCGCGGGAGGCAGCCATCCAGGCCTGCGAGAAACTGGCACGCGGCCGCACGAACTGCGTCGTGCTGTCGCCCGAGGCGCAGCAGTCGTAAGCAGTCGGGCGAATTCAGGACTAGCTGCCGTAGCCGTTCGGATGCGCCTGCCGCCACAGGAAGGCGGTGCGGACGATGTCGTCGAGCGCCGCGTAGCGCGGCTGCCAGCCCGCCCGTAACGCCGGTTCGGCCGAGGCCACCAGCGACGACGCATCCCCCGCGCGACGATCCGACAGCACATGCGGCACCGCTCGGCCGGTCACCCGCTCCACCGCCTGCAGCACTTCCATCACCGAATACCCGGCGCCATTGCCCAGATTCCAGCGGACATCGCCCCGCGCCATCGCCTCCACCGCCAGCAGATGCGCCGCTGCGAGGTCGGTGACATGGATATAGTCGCGCACGCAGGTGCCATCCCGCGTCGGGTAGTCGGTGCCGAACACCGTCAGTGGCGGGCGGCGACCCAGGGCGGCATCGATCGCCAGAGGCATCAGATGGGTTTCCGGGCGATGATCCTCCCCCAGACGACCCTGGGGATCGGCCCCGGCGGCGTTGAAATAGCGCAGACAGGCGTAGCGCAGCCCGTGCACTTGGCTGGCCCAGCGCAAGGCGCGCTCGATTGCCCATTTGCTCTCGCCGTAGGCCGATTGCGGGTCGATCGGGGCGTTCTCGGGGATCGGGCCGTCGCCGGGAAGGTTGAACAGCGCCGCCGTGGACGACAGCACGAAGCGCGGCACGCGATGGCGCACGCAGGCATCGATCAAGCGCATGCCGTTGCCGGCGTTTTCCATCAGATACCGCAGAGGATCGCGCATCGACTCGCCCACCTGCGACAAGGCGGCGAAATGGAAGACCGCATCCCAGGGGCCTTGCGCCAACGCCGCATCGACGGCCACGGGGTCGGCCAGATCGGCCTCGATCAGTTGGACCCCGGCCGGCACCGCCCCCCGATGGCCGATGCTGAAGTTATCCAGCACCACCGGCGTATCGCCGCGATCGCCCAAAGCGGCCACGAGATGGCTACCGACATACCCGGCGCCGCCGGTAACGAGGAAACGACGGGGCATCTGCGCAGGTGGTCCTTAGCCGGATCGATCAGGCGGCGATCTTACCACCCGCCGCATACCGCAGGCGAGACGGTATTTCCCCTTCCCCCGCCGCCGGGGGATGCCGGTGCGCGGTGGCAGCAACAAGCGGATGGCCGCGTCCCGGCGTCGCCCATACCCTCCTCCCGACAAATCGGGAGCGGACAGAATGCGACACAGAAACTACGGAACCGTCGGCGCGGAGCAGCGAAAGACGATGAATGGACTGGCGTTTGTCCAGGGCCTCGCGGACGGGTCGCTGCCGCTCAATACGATCGCGCGGACCTTGGGCTACGATGTGGTGGAAGCCGAACACGGGCGGGTGGCGATCGTCGCGGAACCGGATGAGACGGTGTTGAACCCGGCGGGCACGGTGCATGGCGGATTTTCCGCGACGTTACTGGACAGTTGCATGGGGCTCGCCGTCCAATCGACCTTGGATCGGGGGTTCGCGCAGACCACGCTGGAATTCAAGGTCTCGCTGGTCCGCCCGATCGTCGCCGGGATGGGGGAAATACGCGCGGAGGGGACGGTCTTGAGCCGGGGGCGACGGATCGGCACGGCGGAGGGCAGGATCGTGGATTGCAACGGTCGCCTGTTGGCACATGGCACGACGACGTGCCTGATATTCGAGGACTGACCCCAGAGAGCGCGATACGAGGGCAGCGCGATACGAGAACGGCCGAACGAGTCCTAATGCGCCTCCGCCCAACTGTTGCCGATGCCGGTTTCCACCACCAGCGGCACCGACAACAGCGCGGCATTTTCCATGACCCGGCGCAGCAGGGCGGCCAAAGGTTCGGCCTCGGCTTGCGGGGCTTCGAACAGCAGTTCGTCATGCACCTGCAACAACATCCGAGCGGTCAGTCCGGCCTCGGCCAGCGCCTGTGGCAGGCGTACCATGGCGCGCTTCACGATATCCGCCGCACCGCCTTGCAACGGCGCATTGATCGCCTGCCGTTCCCCGTAGGCCCGCCGCGCCGGGTTTTTGTCCTGGATGCCGGCGATCCAGACGCGCCGCCCGAAGGGGGTCAGCACGTAGCCATTCGCCTGCGCTTCTGCCCGCGCGCGCTCCATATACGCGCGGATTTCCGGATAGCGATCGAAATAGCGATCGATGTAACCCCGCGCCTCCCCCGGGCCGATGGCCAATTGGCGACCGAGGCCGAAGGCGCTGATCCCGTAGATGATGCCGAAGTTGATCGCCTTGGCACGGCGCCGGGTCATGCCGTCCATGCCCTCCATCGGCACGCCGAAGACTTCGCTGGCGGTGCGCGCGTGGATATCCTCGCCACGGGCGAAACTGTCCTTCAAGGCCGGGATATCGGCGACATGGGCCAACAATCGCAGCTCGATCTGGGAGTAATCCGCGCTCACGAGGACATGGCCCGGTTCAGCCACGAAGGCGCGGCGGATGCGCGCACCTTCTTCGGTCCGGATCGGGATGTTTTGCAGGTTGGGATCGGTGGACGACAGCCGTCCGGTCGCGGCGATCGCCATGGCGAAGCTGGTGTGCACCCGCCCCGTCGTCGGGTTTATCTGCGCCGCCAGCGCATCGGTGTACGTCGATTTCAGCTTCTGCAATTGGCGCCATTCCAATATCCGCTCGGGGAGCGCCAATCCGCGATCGGCCAGCCCCTGCAAGACCGAGGAATCCGTCCCCCAGGCGCCGGTTTTCATCCGTTTGCCGCCGGTTAGTTGCATCTCGTCGAACAGTACCTCCCCCAATTGCTTGGGGCTGCCGACGTTGAAAATGCGGCCGGCGAGGCGGTGGCAATCCTGCTCCATCACCGCCATGCGGGCTTCGAAGTCGACCGACATGGCCTTCAGATCGGCCTCGTCCACCTTCACCCCGGCGCGTTCCATCTCCAGCAGGATGGGGATCAGGCGGCGTTCCACCTGCTCGTACAGCGCCAGCGCGCGGTTTTTCCGCAGGTTCGGCCGCAGCACGTCCCACAAGCGCAGGGTGACATCGGCGTCTTCCGCCGCGTAGGCCGTGGCCTTGTCGAAGGGGACTTGGGAAAACGGGATGCGGTTGCGCCCGGTGCCGGTCGCTTCGTCGTAGGAAATCGGCGTGTGCCCCAGATGCAGCACGGATAATTCGTCCATGCCGTGGCCGTGCAGCCCGGCTTCCTGCACGAAGGACATCAGCATGGTATCGTCGAGCGGGGCGATCGGCGGGAAGCCCGCCTGCCCCAGCACCATCATGTCGAATTTCGCATTTTGCAGAATTTTCAACACCGAGGCATCGCCCAGCAGCGGCCCCAGCACCGCGATGGCGGTTTCGACCCGCAGTTGCTCGCCCAGGATTTCGTGCCCCAGCGGCACGTAGCAGGCGCGGCCGGGCGCCGTCGCGATCGACAGCCCGATGAGCCGCGCGCGCATGGCGTCCAACCCGTCGGTTTCGGTATCCAGGGCGAAGCGACCGGCGGCGGAGGCTTCGGCAGCCCAGGCGCGCAGCCCATCCTCGGTCGTCACGGTCTCATACGGGCCGAACCCGGATGCTTGCAAAACCGGCTCGGCCCCCGCCACCTCGGCCGCAACCGGCGCCACCGCGGCAACCGGCGCCGCTTCCGGCATGTCCAAACCAAGCCGCGCAATGGTACTTCGAAAACCTTGGGCGGCGAGCCAGGTGCTTAGGACCGCGCGGTCGAGATCTTTCACCGCCAGCGCGTCGATCGGCAGCGGCAGCGGGGCGTCGTCGCGCAGGCGCACCAGTTCGTAGGAAATGCGCGCCTTTTCGGCGTGTTCGATCAGCGAATCCCGGCGCTTTGAGGGTTTCATCCCCGGCGCCGCCGCCAGAACCGCCTCCAGGCTGCCGAATTCGTTCACCAGCGCGGCCGCGCCTTTCGGGCCGATGCCGGGAATGCCTGGGATATTGTCGGTCGAATCGCCGATCATCGCCTGGACTTCGATCATCTTTTCCGGCGCGACGCCGAATTTCTCCATGACCTCCGCCAGCCCGATGGGTTTGCGCTTCATCGGGTCCAGCATGGTCACGCCCGGCCGGATCAACTGCATCAGATCCTTATCCGACGACACGATCGTGGCACTGCCCCCGGCTTCGTTCATCGCCTTGGCATAAGCCGCAATCAGATCGTCGGCTTCCCAATCCGCCAGTTCGATGGCGGGAACGCCGAATGCCTCGGTCGCTTCGCGCACCAGGGCGAATTGCGGGATCAGATCGTCCGGTGCGGGCGGGCGATGGGCTTTGTATGCCTCGTACAGCCGGTTGCGGAAGGTGAAGCGCCCGGCGTCGAAAATGACCGCGATATGGCTGCCGGTATGGTCCTTGAGGAACTGCGCCAGCATATTCGTAAAGCCGAACACAGCATTCACCGGCGTCCCATCCGGCCGCGTCATCGGCGGCAACGCATGATACGCTCGGAAAATGAATCCCGAGCCGTCGATCAGCACGAGGTTGGACGGCGCAGGGACGGGCGCGTTCACATCAATGGCCGGCGCCGTGGCCCGCTCCTTCGTTCAGCACATATGTGCGGGAACAATAGGGGCAGACGACGTCCTTGCCCTCGATATGTAGGAATACGCGGGGATGCCCGAGCGCGGTGGTGCCGCCGTCGCAGGGGACGGTGCGTTCGTCGACATAGATGGTCTCGAAGGTCGCGGCGTCTGCCATAAGGGTCCTCAGGATGTCCGGGAGCAGGCCCATGATAGCGCGTGCGGGAATGCTTTCAACCGGGGGCCTACTGGTAGCGATGCTGGCCGGCTGCGCGGCGCATCTGGCGCCCCCGGGCACGCCGATCGGCCCTGCTGCGGCCGAGGCCGACGCCTTCGTCATGCCCGACGGCGCCCGCCTGCCCTTCCGCGTCTGGCAGCCGGACGGACCGCCGCGCGCGATCGTGCTGGCGCTGCACGGCATGAACGACAGCCGCGACGCGTGGGAGTATCCGGCGCCGGATTTCGCTGCGGCTGGGTTCGCAGTCTACGCCCCGGATCAGCGCGGTTTCGGCGCCACCGCAGCGCGCGGCTATTGGCCGGGGACGGCGGGTCTGGTCGCCGATGCCCGCGCCATGGCCGCGATCCTGCGCGCGCGCTACCCCGACACGAAGCTGATCCTGATGGGGGAAAGTATGGGGGCGGCGGTGCTGATGGTCGCTGCCACCTCGGCCGAACCGCCGACGGCAGACGGGTATGTGCTGGTGGCGCCGGCGGTTTGGGGGCGGGCGAAGATGAATGTGCTGTTGCGCGCTTCGCTCTGGCTGGCGACGCGGACGGTGCCGGGTTGGCGCCCGAGCGGTCAGGGGCTGGTGCGGATCGTCGCGTCCGACAATCGGGAGGCGTTGATCCGCCTGTCCACCGACCCGCTGACCATTCACGGCACAAGGGTGGATGCGATCGGCGGGCTGGTGGACCTGATGGACGCCGCGCTGGCGGCCGCACCGCAATTCCAGGCCCCGGCTTTGTTTCTGTACGGCGGGCACGATCGGCTGGTGCCGCCGCAAGCGACCGAGGCGACATGGCGCGCATTGCCCGCCGGCCCGCTGCGTGCCTTCTATCCCGACGGCTACCACTTGCTGCTGCGCGATGGCGGCCGCGCGGTTGCGATCGGCGACATTGTGGCGTGGATCGGGGCGCCGGAGCGTGGCGAATTGCCGTCGGGCGCGGATCGGTTGGCAGCCGATTGGGCAGCGGCCGATTGATGCGGCGAACGGTCTGCGCGCAGGGTTGGCGTGGCGGCTGCGCGCGAAATCGATACAATACCAGCCGACCGACCGCTTGCATGAAAGTCAGAGGTTCGGTCGGCTGGTATCACACCGGCACGTAAATCCGCCCATCGAACAGACGCCGCGCGGTGCGGAAAAACGCCCCGCTATGCGCCACCCAAGCCCCTGCTGCGTCCCGACCGACATCGGCATCCACCGTCAAAATGCCCGAGGGCATGCCGATACGGATCGGCCCCTCGGCGGAGCGGCCAACGGCCTGGTGGGCGACCGTGCCCTCGATCCGCGCTGCCACGGCGGTGCACAACGACGCCGTCAACGGCAAAGCGCGGTGCGGCTGGCCATTGGACAGGAAGCGCGCGGTCAGATCGACCTCGCTCGCGGCGATCGGCACGCCCGACAGGGTGGGCGAATCCATGGCCGGGGCCACGAAGCCGACGATCGGCACCCCGGCGATGGTGCGGGCCTCGGCGTCGTCCTTGGCGATGCCCATCGCGACCGAGGCGGCGCGGCGGATGCTTTGCAGCGTCGCCAGCAGATCGGTGTTGGCGTCCAATGCCTCCGGCAATTCCCGCCCGGTCAGGCCCAGATCGCGGGCGCGCACGAAGACGCAGGCGTTGGCGGCGTCGATGCACGAAACCTCGATCCGACCGATTCCGGGGACATCCAGCCAATCCGTAACCTGCCCCGTCGGCAGCAACCGCCCGGTGGTGGCCCCGCCCGGGGTGAGGAAATCCAGCTTCACCGGCGCACCGAAACCGGCCACGCCGGGGATCGCCATCGTGCCGTCGGTCGCCGCCCGCCCATCGACCAACGGGAAGGTGGAGCGGATGATCTTCCGCGTATTGGTGTTGAAAATGCGCACCACGGCGGTTTCGCCGTTCGGATGGACCAACCCCTCATCCACCGCGAAAGGGCCGACGGCGGACGACATGTTGCCGCAATTGCCGCGATAGTCCACGGCCGCTTCTTTGATCTGCACCTGGGCGAAGGTGTAGTCTATGTCTGCATCCTCCCGCGCCGAGGGGGCCAGCACGCAGACCTTCGACAGCGAGGAAATGCCGCCGCCCATGCCATTCAACTGGCGGCCGTTGGGATCGGGCGTGCCCATGGCGGCCATGAAAATCGGATCCCACGCCCCCCGCTCCGGCAGGTC
>JANXMB010000008.1 GCA_025354865.1 Acetobacteraceae bacterium
CGATTATGTCGCGATCGCGATCGTGCCGCGCTTCGTCGGCGGCGCCCCGGCGGTGCGCGTGCAGACCCCGTTGCTGACCGGGCCGACGATCGAGGCATTCGAGCATGCGAAGGTCGGCAACGATCTGGTCCTATGGGGCACACCCGCCTGGGCCTCGCGATAATCCGACCTGCTGCGCGCGAGGCATCCGCAACAAGCTGGCAATCCCGCCGCCGGGCCGGTAGGCATGCCTCGCAGTGTCGGCGCCCAGTCCGACATGCCCCGGATTCCAGCCAAAGGTGTTGCCCCATGATGCGTGCGCTTCTTTGTTCGCTTCTGCTGCTGGCCGGCGTCGCCCAGGCGCGCACGCTGGAAGTCGGCGAAACGAAAGAATTCAAAATGCCGTCCGCCGCTGCCGCCGCCGCGCGGGACGGCGATCGGGTGGCGATCCAGCCCGGTTCCTACTTCGACTGCGCCGTCTGGACGGCCAACAAGTTGACGATCGAAGGCGTGGGTGAGGCCGATAAAGTGGTCGTCACCGACAAGGCCTGCATGGGTAAAGCGCTTTTCGTCACCATCGGGGATGGCATTGTTGTACGCAATCTGACCCTCACCCGCGCCCGCGTACCCGATGGCAACGGCGCCGGCATCCGCTCGGAAGGCCAACACCTGACGGTGGAGGCCGTGCGCTTCGTGAACAACCAGAACGGCATCCTGTCCGGCACGATCGGCGGCAGCCTGATCGTCCGCGACAGCCTGTTCGAGCGCAATGGCATTTGCCTCGCCGCCTGCGCGCACGGGCTTTACGCGGGCGGTTTCGACCTCGTGCGGATCGAGAACAGCCGTTTCGTCGGCACCAAACAAGGCCACCACATCAAGTCGCGGGCCAAACGCACCGAAGTGATCGGCTGCACCATCGACGACGGACCGGACGGCACCGCCAGCTACGAAATCGAACTGCCCAACGGCGGCAGTCTGGTCGCCCGCGGCAACACCATAACCAAAGGGCCGAAAGCCGAAAACCATCAGTCGATAATCTCGATCGGTGCGGAAGGCGTGACCCAACCGACGCCCGAGATCGTCGTCGAAAACAACAAAGTGCGCAGCGACGGCAATTGGGACACGTATTTTGTCAACAATCTGACCGCGACGGAGGCGATGCTGCGCGGCAACACCCTGTCCGGGGCGGTCAAACCGCTCCGAGGCGACGGCGAAGCGCGCTGATCGGCCGTGCGCGCGGGCGTCCTTCTGGCCTCGGTCCTGGCAACCGGCACTGCCTCGGCCGCGACCTTGTCCGTCGGACCCGACCAGCCCTACGCCTCCCCCTCCGCCGCAGCGCGGGAGGCACACGACGGGGACACGGTCGCGATCGCGCCGGGCACCTACTACGACTGCGCCGTCTGGGGGCAGAACAACCTGACGATCGTCGGCACGGCGCCGGGCGTCGCGATCACCGATCGGACCTGCCAGGGCAAGGCCATTTTCGTGATCGTCGGCAACAATGTCGCGATCCGCGATCTGACCCTGGCGCGTGCGCGTGTGCCGGATCGCAACGGCGCCGGCATCCGGCTGGAAGGCCAGGGCCTGACCCTGCGCAACGTCCGGTTCGAGAATAACGAGGTCGGGCTGCTGGCCGGCACGCCGGGGCCCGGCACGATCCGCATCGAATCCTGCACCTTCACCCAGGGCGGCGTGGGCGGGGAGCGCCCGACATACGCGGTATCGGTGGCGGCCGTCGGCCTGCTGCGGATCGAGGCCAGCACGTTCGAGCATACGAAAGGCGGGCAGATCGCCTCCGCCGCCGGCCGAACCGAATTGATCGGCAACACCATCGCGACCGGAACCGGCGACGCGCCGGGGGTCGCGGCGATGGGGACCGGCGGATTGCTGATCGCGGACGGCAATCGATTCTCGGTGGGGCCGAACGCCTCCCGCTTCCAGGCCGCCGCCGTCGCCATGGGGCGGGGCCCCCCGATATTTCGCCACAACACGCTGATCAACGCGACCGGTCGGCCGCAAGCGCTGCTGCTGAACTGGACTGGCACCACCGCGCGGCTGGAGGACAATCGCATCCCGCCCGGCGACACCCAGGTCTCGGTCGCCGGTTTCGCTCGGCATATGGCTTCGGTGCTATTCCACGACACGATCGATGGGATGCGCGGCGTCGCTAGGCGAATCCCTCGATGACCGGGGCGCGCATCCTATGGTCCGTCCTTTTGCTCCTGGCCGCTGCGCGATCGTCGCCCGCCGCCAGCTTCGACCAGTACCAATTGATTATGTGGCAGGAACAGACGCCGCCGCAGATCGCGGGCCTCAAGCGCCTCGGGTTCAGCGGGCTGAAGCTGACGGCGGCCAATGGGGCGATCGATCCGGCCGAGGCTGCCGCCGTGCGGGCCTCCGGGATGTCGTTTTATCTGGAGAATCTCGCAACCGATCTGCTGTCGCCCTACCACCGCTATACCCCCGAGCGATCACCGAGTTGGCGGTTCGACGCGGCAAAGGCGCGTCTGCGGCGCGATCCCGGGGATATCGGCGTGTTCGTGCGCGCGCCCAGTCTGATGGCACGCGACGCCTACGAGGCGCGGTTGACGGCCGTGGTGGCGGCATACCGAGCGGCGAGGCCGCTGTTTTACAATTTGGCGGATGAGGCGGGGATCGGCGATCTTGCTGCGGCCTGGGATGCCGATATGGGGCCGGCTTCGCTGGCCGGCATGCGGGTGTGGTTGCGCGGGCAGTATGCCGACCTCGCCGCCCTGAACCGGCAATGGGGCACCGATTTCGCCGACTGGAACGCAATTGTGCCGGACACGACCGATGCGGCGATCGCTCGGCCGGACCAGAATTTTTCCGCCTGGGCCGATTTCAAGGCATGGATGGATGTTGCTTTCGCGGGTGCCGTGGCAGCGGGGCGGGATGCGGTGCACCGAACCGATCCCAAGGCGCTGGCGGGGTTGGAAGGCGCACAGATCCCGGGTTGGGGCGGCTACGATTACAGCCTGCTCGCGCCCTCCGTCGATGCGATGGAGATTTACGACGCCGGCAACGCAATGGAGTTGGCGCGCGCATTCAACCCCGACCTGATCGCCCTGCGCACCAGCTTTGCCGCCCATGACGACCACGCCGCATGGCGCCATTTGCTGCTCGGCGGTCGTGGCACCATCGTGTGGGACGATGCCGGCACAGTCGTGCGACCGGATGGGGTGGCTTTGCCGCGCGGGCGCGAAC